>JAAYIO010000034.1 GCA_012523385.1 Methanomicrobiales archaeon | reverse complement strand
TACTTCCACCTTGTGCTCAAATTTGTCCCCGAAGAAGTGGAGTTTGACATCAATGCGTTCTTCAGCCTCAGGCATGCCGTCAAAGACTGCGGTGGTGGGTGCGGTGAGGACACACTCTGCGAGTCGCTCAACAACTTGTTCTTTCAGCTTCTTCTTGCCGCCGGTAAAGATCAGGATGGCAACGCCGGGGCGTCCGTCAGGTGTCTCTTGAGGAGAGAGAATCCGCTCGATACCTGCTTCGCAGGGGCATCCGATGGCCGATGTTGCAAATCCGGTTGCCTCAGTTGCTGCATTCATTGCCCATTTCTCATTGATTGCGGTGATAATGACACGGCATGCCCAGTTCGGGAATGCTTCTGCATACTCATCTTCGATAAAAACGCCGTTTAATTCCATTACTAAACCTCTCGATACTAATCAGATATGTGGTGCACCTTGTTACTATAATCTTTCTTTTTCGTAATTATTCCCCGCCTGAGAATGAGTTGCCGGGATGCGCCGACATGATAGCAGATGCTTTTTAAATTGTTATATCTTGCATAAATTGATAAAATAAATGGATTTCGGCATTATTTTTACAAAACCTTCTTTTAAAAATGACAAAAGTGTCAATTTTGCACGATGGAATGGTGTCGTATCTGTCTAATTATTAAATGAGATTGAAAGAACGGCGATCCCCAAAGGGCTGTTGCACAAAGGTGCACTCAATTTCACCATTTAGCATAGTGTCCTCTGACCCCGGCGTTTGGATTATCGGGTATGATCGTGTCAGTTTGTCGGTGACTGCCTGCCATCATCCTGACCGGTATGCTAAGCATTGCAGGCCGAGCTCCTGTATTGAGATGTCGAATACACAAAAGAGAGAGTCTGTCCGCCATGGTAGGGAAGAAATCTGGAACGTCATTTCTGCAACAATGGGTTGTGAGAGTAATCTTTTGAATGCTTGAGTGGTCAATATCCTTTATTGTAATGTATGCAAAGCAATCTTCAGAAAATGTACTTCACTTCGGCGATACATACCGCCTCCGGAAAAATGTTCATTTAAAACAGCCCAACTGGCAACTCCTGATTTTGATCCGGGGGTTCCGGTTGTTGCAGTAGTGCGCAATCTCTATCTTTGATATATGATATTTCTCAGAAATCTCATATGCCTGTGGGCAGGTAATCTCATTTTCAATTCCTGCCTCTTGGAATATCTTTGCCAGGTCTTCAGTTGCCATGGTATCATATAGGGTCTTTCATTGAAAATAGGGTTACTGAACTGAAATGTCAGTGTGCGTATGGTATTTTTTGTATGCAAAAAGAGGGAATCTCAATCCTCACTGTGTGCAATAAATATGGAGAATAACGGGGGTAATTTCCATTATGTGGTGGATTCCCTGGTGATTAATGAGGCGTTTTTTTTGCAGGGTGCGATAATGGATCTTTAAGGGTTAATGGTTATTATCGGTGGATGTTTCGCCCAATTGTCAATGAATTGATGTTTATATTGCCTATATTTAAACTAAATTTAATAGAATTGGAGTGCTATCCTGCGTTTTCTTGGAAACGTCCCTCTTCAATACATTTATCTATTCTTTTCTACAACTTTCCTGTTAATCGATTTGATCGATACTGGTGCGTGAAATCATGGCATTTGCATTGCATATTAACATGGAGCGGTGTACCGGTTGTAACGCATGCGTGGTTGCATGTCCCGTCAATGCACTGGAACTGTCTGTAACGGATCCGGTGACTGACGAAAAGATCTACAAAGTGAAGAATGGCAGGGCCGTTGTTCTCGATGTAAATCATGAACTCTGCGCCGGGTGTGGCGTATGTGTTCTGGCATGTCCATTCGATGTGATACGGCTGGCTGGACCGTGGGATTCCAACTACAAATCCCTGGCAGTAGGACTGGAGTGAGGATAAACATGGATACATTTTTCCCTAAATTCTCCAAAAAGAGAGATGGCGTAAACGTTATTATGGAGCAAAAGCTCCTCAAGAACGTCAACCAACTGATTCTGGATGGACAGAAATGCACTGGTTGTGGAATCTGTGTAGACGCCTGCCCAGAAGAAGCAATCAGAATTGGACTTGTAGGTGCTGTCCGTCGTGGGGCAGTTAACTATGCAGAACCGATTAACATTGATGAGAAAAAATGCTCATATTGTGGTGTCTGTGTTGTTATGTGCCCGTTCAATTCCCTGACTCTCAAGATTGATGGCGAAGAATCTCTTCCCATCGTTGAACATGAGGGGTTCCCTCAATATGACATGGTCACAGAGATTGACCAGGACAAGTGCGTCCGGTGTACCATTTGCGAGGATGTCTGTCCCCGTGATGCAATCAGCCGTGAAGTTCCTCTCTTTGAAGGAACGGTTGAGGGTGGACTGGAAAAACAGAATGCACTTGTTTCAAAGACCACTTTCACTGTTGACGACGAGAAATGCACTCGCTGTGGTATCTGTGAAGAGATTTGCCCGGCAATTACCGTAAAGCGCAAACCCTTCTCTGCAGAGACCGGTACAGTCGTTGGCAAGGTTGTCTGGGACGAGAAACTCTGTGACAACTGTCAGATATGCGTCGAGGCATGTCCTGAAGATGCGATCGTCGTTGAACGCGTTGTTAAATCAGCTATACTCCCAGGCAAGGTCGAGATCGTTTCAGAAGAGTGCTGTACCTGCACCTGGTGTGAAATCAACTGTCCTGAAGAGGCAATACGGATTGAGAAAATATTCACGGGTGACATCGAATTTAATGCAGACAAATGCCCATCCGGGTGTTCCACCTGTGTTGATGTATGTCCTGCAAATGCAATTTATCTTCCTTCCATTAAGCCTGCAAAGGACTTGAAAGGTGAGATTGAACCGGTTATTGCAGTCAATAAAGACCTTTGTATATTCTGTGGTGCCTGTGTGAACGCATGCCCTGGAGAGGACATTATCACACTGACGCGTACGGATATCCGTATGAAGGGTAAGGAGACCGATCTCTTCCTGAAGGTCAAGGCCAAGCTCTGTAATACCCGTACCTCAAGAGTAAAAGAGTCTACACCGGACGAGGTTGAACTCAAGATGATGGAAACCGCGTGAGGAAATGATATGGCAAAAGTAAAAGAATACGGCAATGCCGAACTGGAAGAGAAACTCAGAGATACGAGTTATTATACTGATGATTCTAATCCTCAATTTCTCGAAGATGTGAAGAAGATCAGCCGTACGGCTGCCAATATGTGCTTCCAGTGCGGAACATGCACAGGTTCATGTCCGTCAGCACCTCGCAGTTCGTACCGGATTCGTCTCTTCATGCGTAAGGGAGTTCTCGGACTCGAGAAAGAAGCCCTTAACGACCCGGACCTGTGGCTATGTACCACCTGCTACTCATGTACAGACCGCTGTCCGCGTGACCTTGCACCAACTGATGTAATCATGGCAATGAGAAACCTTGCGTTCAAATTTGATATTGTTCCACGCAATTTCCTCAAGACCGTGCAGTTGATCTATAACAGCGGACATGGTGTGCCAAATAACGATGTCAACCGGGCAGCCCGGGTAAAGCTTGGCCTGCCAGCAGACCCGCCCACGACACACAGTTATCCCGAATTTATTCCGGGAATTCAGAAGATCATGGATTTCTATAAGATGAAAGAAAATGCAGACCGCATTCTCTCTGAGGGGGAACACTAAATGGCCGGAAATATGCGTCAGTACGCGTTCTTCCTTGGCTGTATTGCTCCAAACCGATATCCCGGGTGTGAAGCTGCAGCAATCAAAACCAGCGCAAAACTGGGTATTGAACTTCTGCCTTTGAAGGGTGCAGGATGCTGTCCCGCACCGGGAGCATTTGGTGCTATCGACCTCAAGGTCTGGTATGCCCTTGCAGCACGAAACATCGTGCTCGCAGAAGAAATGAAGATGGATATCACCCTGATCTGTAACGGATGTTACAAGTCCATCTGGGAAGTAAATCACATCCTTAAGCACAACGATGAACTCCGTGACGGTGTCAACGAAGTGCTTGCAGAAGTCGATATGGAATTTAAAGGTTCCATTGATGTCTGGCACCTGATTGAGCTCTACTACGACAAGAAGGTCTGTGGTGTTGAAAAGGTTCGTGACAGCGTAGTCCGCCCCCTTACCGGCACAAAGATTGCAGCACACTATGGCTGCCATCTGCTCAAACCAAAGAAAGAGCGCCACTTCGGTGACACAGATAACCCCATGTGGTTTGAGGAACTCATCGAAGCACTGGGCGCAGAATCGGTCCAGTACCGCAATAAAATGCAGTGCTGTGGTGCCGGTGGTGGTGTCCGTGGATATGATTTGACCCACTCGCTGGATATCACGAATGAAAAACTCATTAATCTTGAGGAAGTCGGAGCAGACGCACTCACCGAGGTTTGTCCGTTCTGTCAGCTTCAGTATGACCGTGGTCAGGTTGAAATAGAAGAGAAGTTTGGCAAGAAATACGGCCTCCCTGTTCTTCACTACAACGAACTCCTCGGCCTTGCACAGGGAATGACTCCACAGGAGCTTGCCCTCGACCTGCATGCTATTGACTGTACTCCGTTCCTGGAGAAGATTCGTTGAGAGGTGAAAAAATGGTTGAAACAAAAAATGAACCACGAATCGGTGTATTTCTTTGTCACTGCGGGACAAACATCGCAGGATCTATCAATATTGAAGAGGTCAAAAATTACGCCAAGACCCTCGATGGAGTCGTCATCGCAGATGAATACCAGTATATGTGTTCAACTCCGGGACAATCAAAGATCATCGATGCTATCAATGAAAACAATCTGAACGGCGTCGTCGTTGCAGCATGTTCCCCGCGCCTCCATGAGCCTACATTCCGTATGGCAACACAGGAAGGCGGACTGAACCAGTTCCGGTTCGAGATGGCAAACATCCGTGACCAGAACTCCTGGGTTCACATGCACGACCTGGAAGGTGCAACCGAGAAGGCAAAGGATCAGGTTCTTATTGCTGTCGCAAAGGCCCGTATGCTTGAAGACCTCCAGCCAAAGAGTGTGCCCGTAGAACACGCGGCACTTGTCCTTGGTGCGGGTGTTGGTGGCATGCAGGCTGCACTTGACCTTGCAAATGCAGGTATCAAGACCTACCTTGTTGAGAAGCTCCCCACCATTGGTGGACGCATGTCCCAGCTGGACAAGACCTTCCCGACACTCGACTGTTCACAGTGTATTCTGACCCCAAAGATGGTGGATGTCGGACGTCACCCACTCATTGAGCTCAGAACCTACACGGAAGTTGAGAAAGTAGAAGGGTATATCGGGAACTTTACGATCACCCTCAGGCATAAAGCACGGGGTGTTCTTGACCCCGACCAGGCAGCAGCACGCGCTGCAGCAACGGGTATTCTTGGCACCGGTTGTAATGGCTGTGGTGACTGTGACGCAGTATGCCCGGTTATCAAACCGAACCCATTTGAGATGGGAATGGCCCCACGCAAGGCAATTTACATCTACCATGCGCAGGTTATGCCGCTACAGTACACCATTGACTTCGACGCCTGTGTGAAGTGTGGTCTCTGTGTTGACGCATGTGGTTCTGAAAAGAATGCGATTGACCTGGAAGCGGTTGATACCTTTGAAGAGATCAAAGTCGGTACCTGTATTCTTGCAATCGGGTTCGATTTAATCCCCATCGAAGAGAAGAGAGAATGGGGATACAAACAGTATGACAACGTCATTACTGGTCTTGAATTTGAGCGGTTGATCTGTGCATCCGGCCCTACTGTCGGTCACCTGATTCGTCCGTCCGATGGAAAGACCCCGATGAAGATCGGTTTCGTGCTCTGTGCAGGTTCCCGTGACAACACTGGTGGCGTGAACAAAGCGTATTGTTCCCGTTTCTGCTGTATGTACTCGCTGAAGCACGCTCACCAGATCATGGAAAAGATCCCCGGTGCAGTGCCCTACCTCTTCTATATGGATATTCGTTCCTTTGGAAAGATGTACGAGGAGTTCTACTACCGCATTCAGAATGAGGGTGCAAAGTTCATCCGTGGCCGGGTAGCAAACATTCTGGAAGATCCGATCACAAAGAATCTCATTGTCAACACCGAAGACACCCTTCTCGGAAGGCCTGTTGCAATGGAGATGGACATGGTCGTTCTTGCAGCAGCAGTTCAGCCGAAGCCTGAAGCTGAGCACATCCGCCAGATGTTCGGTGTATCTAAGTCACAGGATGGCTGGTTGCTTGAGGCTCACCCGAAACTGAATCCATGTGGAACCACCACTGCAGGTATCTACCTCGCTGGTGTCTGTCAGGGTCCAAAGGATATTCCTGACACGGTCGCACAGGCAGAGGGTGCAGCATCTGCAGCATCGATTCCAATCCACATGGGAGAAGTGCAGCTCGAGCCGTACTTTGCAATGTGTATGGAGGATCTTTGTGCAGGGTGTGGAATGTGTCTTAACCAGTGTCCGTACGGTGCACTCGATCTTATCGAGAAGAATGGTCGTACTGTGATGGAAGTTACTGAGGCAAAGTGTAAGGGTTGCGGTACCTGCGGAGGCTTCTGTCCTGGCGGTGCAATTAAGATGCAGCACTTCACATCACCACAGATCTGTGCTCAGATAGATGCGTTCCTTCTCAAGGGAGGGGTTAACTAATGACAGATGAGAACTGGAAACCAAAAATTATTGCAATCATCTGTAACTGGTGTTCGTACGCAGGAGCAGACCTTGCCGGTGGTGCCCGTATTCAGTATCCGCCTGATGTCCGTGCCATCCGTGTGATGTGCACAGGCCGTGTTGATCCGCTCTTTATCATGAAGGCGTTTCAGGATGGTGCAGACGGTATGCTGATCTCAGGGTGCCACTTTGGTGACTGTCACTACCTGGAAGGCAATTACAAGTGCGCAAAGCGTATGTTCCTCGTAAAGAACATTCTAAAGAATATCGGTCTTAATGACAACCGTCTGAGAATGACCTTCGTCTCTGCATCTGAGGGTGCAAAGTGGGGAGAGGTCATGGTGGATGTTGTGAAAACCGTTAACGAATTGGGTCCGAGCCCATTGAACAAGCGCTGAGTGAGGATTGTGCTATGGCGAAAATTGAGTTAAACATGATTACCCAGCGATCCATTGAAGAAGGAATCGCAATGGAGATCGGGAAAACGTCTCCACAATACTTTGAGGCATGCTCAATCATTGAAATGAATCCCAAGGATATGAAGAAACTGGGGATTTTGGCAAATACAAATGTTCGTGTAACAAGCGAATTTGGTACTGTCATCGTGAAGGCTGTAGAGCCACGACAGACATGCTACCCCGGTCTTTGTCACATCCGCCAAGGAGTATGGGCAAATCAGATTGTCCCTCCTATTACCCAGTCCACCGGAGAACCGCAGTACAGCGGATTCATTGTCACTGTTGAGCCTGCTGAACACGAAGTGATAAAATCTGCCCTTGAATGCGTTCAGGGTGCAGTAGGTCTATGGAAAGGTGTGAAGTAATGGCAAAAGTAATAAAAGATGTTGGTTGCCCATACTGTGGGGCCTGCTGTGATGACGTGGAAGTCACGGTTTCCGATGACGGCAAGAAGATCCTTGAGGTCGCAAATGTCTGTGCTATCGGGGCCGAGATTTTCAAGCATGCATCGCGTGAAGACCGCGTCAAACTTCCTCGTATGCGCCAGCCTGATGGCACCTACAAAGATGTCAGTTACACCGAGGCAATTGACTTTACGGCAAAGATGCTTGTGAAGGCAAAGAAGCCTCTTATCTTTGGTTTTGGTTCCACCAACTGCGAAGCAATGAGTTCTGCAGCAAAAGTTGCAGAGAAAGCAGGAGCAGTTCTCGATAACTGTGCATCCATCTGTCACGGAAGTTCTTTCCTGGCGATGTTTGACAACGGGTATCCAAGCTGTACTCTTGGAGAGACGAAGAACCGTGCAGACGTGGTTGTGTACTGGGGTTCAAACCCTGCACACGCACACCCACGCCACATGTCCCGGTATGCAATGTTCCCAAGAGGGTTCTTTACCGGAAAGGGTGTTATGGGTCGTAAAGTAATCACTGTCGACCCACGGTTCACTGACACTGCACGCGTTTCTGATATCCACCTGCAGGTTAAGCAGGGCCATGACTACGAGTTATTCAATGCATTCCGCATGGTGGTTCGTGGTTTTGAAGCGGATATCCCTGATGTTGTTGCAGGTATCAAAAAGGAGCAGATCCTTGAAGTTGCCGAGATCATGAAGAACGCCCGCTTTGGAACGATCTTCTATGGTATGGGTCTCTGTCACTCTGACGGCCGTAATCACAATGTTGACGAAGCCATCAGTCTGACCCGTGATCTCAATGAGACCACGAAATGGACCATCATGGCAATGCGGGGTCACTACAATATCACGGGCCCAGGCGCAGTATGGTCATGGCAGTTTGGTTTCCCCTATTGTCTCGACCTGACAAAAAAGAACATGGCTCACATGAATCCGGGTGAGACAAGTTCTATTGATCTCGCTATGCGTGATGAGATTGATGCATTCATCAATATCGGAACAGACGCAGGTGCGCACTTCCCGATTGAAGCGGTAAAGCACATCAAGAAACACCCGATGGTCACCATTGACCCCAATATCTGCATGGCAAGTGAGATCTCTGATCTGCACATCCCAGTCGGTATTGTTGGCGTAGAAGTAGCTGGCATTGTCTATCGTATGGATAATGTGCCAATTCAGTACAGAAAGGTTATCGATCCACCTGAGGGCGTTATCTCTGATGAGGAACTCTTTGAGAGGATTTACCAGCGCATGTGCGAACTGGAGGCCTGAATATGGCAGAATATTTAATCAAAAATGGTCACGTCTTTGATCCTATTTTGGGAATCAAGGGCGAGGTCCATAACATAGCCATAAGGGATGGCAAATTTGTCGAGCCTTCTGCTCTCACCAGCAGCGCAAAGACGATTGATGCATCCGGAAAGACTGTCATGGCCGGCGGTGTGGATATTCACTCCCACGTTGTCGGACCAAAGGTAAACGTAGGTCGTCTCTTCAGACCTGAAGACAAACTCTTTAAGAGTCCTCTGAGACAGCCTAAGAATGCCCGGATGGAGATGGGATTCTCTGTCCCGTCAACATTCAAGACCGGGTACGATTATTCACGTATGGGGTACTGCTTTGTGAATGAGGCCGCAATGCCTCCGCTTCACTCCCCGCATGTGCATGAAGAAATCAGAGATACACCTCTTATTGACAATACCGCAATGCCGGTCTTAGGCAATAACTGGTTCATGCTTGAATACCTCAAGAATGGGGAAATCGAGAACAATGCAGCTTACACTGCATGGCTCCTGCATGCAACAAAGGGTTTTGCAATTAAGGTTGTCAACCCAGGCGGCACAGAAGCATGGGGATGGGGCCTTAACTGTGTCACCATCAACGACCCAGTTCCTCACTTCAACATAACCCCTGCAGAGATTATCAAAGGCCTCATTGAGACCAATGAGTATCTCCGCCTGCCCCACTCGATACACCTCCACGGCAATAATATCGGAAACCCCGGCAACTACACCGATACCATTGACACCCTAAAACTTGCAGAAGGCTACTCGCCAAACTGTGATTTTGGTCGTGACCAGGTTATCCACAACACTCACCTTCAGTTCCACAGCTATGGTGGAGATAGCTGGCTGAACTTTGAGTCCAAGGCAAAGGAAATCATGGAGTATGTGAACCGCCAGAAGAACCTGACCTTTGATCTTGGTGTTGTTACCCTCGATGAAACCACCACCATGACCGCAGACGGTCCATTTGAACACCACCTTCAGTCACTGAACCACCTAAAATGGGCAAATGTGGACGTCGAACTTGAGACTGCCGCAGGCATTGTACCATACGTCTATGGTAAGGATGTCAAGGTCTGCAATATCCAGTGGGCAATCGGCCTTGAACTGGCTCTGTTCTGTAATGATCCAATGCGTTCACACATTACGACAGATCATCCAAATGCTGGTCCGTTCATCCGATACCCACGCATCATCAAATGGCTGATGAGCAAAGCATCACGTGACGAACTCTTGCATTCATTCAAGTGGAGCGAGAAGGTTATCGGTGCAACTAACATTGAGAGCATAGATCGCGAAATGAGCCTCTACGAGATTGCAATGATGACTCGTGCAGGCACTGCCAAGGCACTTGGTCTCAGTCACATGTATGGAAGCTTTACCGAAGGTCTCGCAGGTAACGTTGCAATCTATGATCTGGATCCAGAGAATATGCCATCCGACCCTGAGATGATCGAGAAGGCATTCGGACGTGCAGCATACACCTTAAAGGACGGCGTAATCGTTGTCAAAGATGGTGATATCGTTGGCGATACGCCGAAGAGCACCATCTGGGTGAATGTCAAGGTTCCGGAGAACAAACAGGTGGCACGCGATGTCTCTGAGAAGTTCCTCAGATACTACAGTGTCAACAAGGACAACTACTCCCTGTTTGAAGAGCATCTGCACAACCCGAAGGTAATCGAGGTTGACATAACAGCTTGAGGTGAAATGATATGGATACTGTAACAGTAACATTAGTCAATAAACCGGAACTCATTATTGAGGCTTATAATATTACCCCGGATGCATTTGCAGGTAAATCTCTTGAGGAGATTGGCAACCTGGAGTGCCACGAGGGTAACCATAAAACAGCTCTCAAAGAGTTCTTCACAATTACGGGTAAGGCAGGAGCGACTGCCGAATCCACAAAAATTATTGTGAAGGGTGACTGTACCCGCGTAAAACGCATTGGTCAGAAGATGTCTGCCGGTGAGATTGTCATTGAAGGAAATGCTGATATGTACACCGGTGGCTGGATGCTCGGTGGAAAACTCCATGTAACCGGCAATGTCGATGCCTTCTGTGGTATACAGATGGAAGGTGGAGAATTCATCATTGACGGAAACGCAGACAACCACCTTGGTTCTTCCTATCGAGGCGACTGGCGTGGTATGCGTGGTGGTCTCATCCGTGTCGGCGGAAATGCTGGCAGTGATGTTGGTACGTTTATGATCGGCGGCACCATCATCATTGAGGGTAATGCAGGCATTCACATTGCAACTCACGCTGAGGGTGGCACCATCATCGTGAAAGGCAATGCCATGTCACGTGTTGGTGGTCAGATGGTCAAGGGAGATGTTTACATCTTCGGCACTATTGACGTCATGATGCCCGGTTTCAGGTATATTGGAGATGTAGAGAAAGAAGTCGATGGTAAGTCTGCAACATTTGCACACTACATTGGTGATCTTGGAGAACGTCACCCCACGAGAAAGGGTGAGGTCATCTACGGAAATCTTTACCAAAAAATCTAATCATATCTTTTTTTGTTGCTATTGGATCTGATAAATCGTGGCTGAATTATCATTCTCAGTTAGTTGAGTTCTGTTAGTGCGTGCTGAGTTTAGCACTCCTGAATGCCCTGGAACCGGCGTCCCTGATCTATTTTTTCTCTCTTCTCAAGGCATCAGTCCTCTATATGCTCACTAAATAGTAATCCAGATGACTCAGAGTTTCATTCATCGTTCTTTGCAATGGGTTTATGAGACTTGTGTACATGAGTCCTTTGTAGGTAGAGCAGCAGAACAGCGAGATTTAGGGGGATTTCCAATCTTAAAAGGGATATTTTTTTAAATTCATCGATAATGCGTTGAAATAAGCGTTTTTTAAAGAATCCAGTTTGTGGTATGGGGGGTATGGTGAGTAAATTGTACCGATTCGGATATTCCGAGTATCACGTCTGGCTTTGGAGAAGAGACGTGAGAAATTACGCCTTGATAGTTGGGGCGGTCAAAAAAAGATTATTTAAAGATATTAAAGATCTGGTCGGTTCCGGTCGAGCTGAGCCGGGCCCGTTCTGTCTTTTCTTCAACAAGAGCAAGCACAGGGAGATCCATGTTAATACCTGGAGTAAATCCGAACATCTTTTCCATTTCAACCTGGAGAGCGTGCATAAAGAGGGAGTTTGGAATATCCATTGCACACAGTTCCTGACATTGCCCACAGTTGATACAGGAATCGGCTATATGCGAGTACCGAATCAGGTGGAACATGAAGGGTGGTGGAACCTGCCCATGTGCTACAAGGTGGCTCTTCTTTGTACTGCACTCTTCACAGTAACAGATTGGACAGTTCTCGATGCACTGATAACATTTGATGCACCGTGATGTCTCATCCAGAATGAACTTGAGACGGGCTTCTCCATCTCCAAGGGCTCCGAACTGATGTGCACGTGCTTTGTCAGCGAGTCTGAACATGGACTTCTCAATCTTTCCGCGGATCTCAAGACCCTTAGGGATTGGTGGTTCAGTTGCAATTGCCTGTGCTTTTTCTGCCTTGTTTAACAGTTCTGCACCCTTGTCGCTGCAGACCTCTACGAATGTTGCTTTACCGGCTTTTGGTCCGATAACGCCCCAGTTCCCGCAGGCAAGATCAGTCTGGCGTGGAATCTTCAGTTTACAGCGTTGACAGTTGAGACGGCGGCCATATCCCTCTTCTTCGAGCTCGTCCATGGCTATGCCTTTCTCTCCGCCTTCGTACTCAATGATGAACTGACCCTTATCAATCTCTTCTTTGTGAACATCGTCTGGGTTGACCCCATACTTCTTCTCAATCATTTCCCGGGCCATTCCCGGTTCGACAGAGCCTCCACAGTTCAAACCGATCATGAGCACATTGTCGAGGTTGATCTGGTTTCTCTTTGCCAGTTCATACATTGCCATTGCATCACAGCCCTTGAGCGTGATGGCAATCTTCATGTCCTTTGCACCATTGAAGTATTTCTTAATCAACTTAGGCAAAAGCAGAGTTCCACAGTGAAGGGAACCAGCAGCCTTTGCAATGTCGGCGGGGTCGGTAATGAAGACGGGCTGAGCATCATAGAGATCCACTCCCTTCTTCACCGTCAGAACGCCGTCAACCATCTTACTTTCAAGAGCATATTTCAGGAGAGCTGTTACTGCTCCTCCACACTCACCTTTTGCCAGCATATCTTCATTTGTAGACCATGCATAGACCATGTCACCTTTTGCTGCCATTGTAATCAGGCCTCCTTGGGGATCTTAATATTTATTGCACAGACTTTAAGCTCAGGAGTTCCTGAAACCGGGTCACATGATGGGTTGGTGATCAGGTTTACTCTGGATTCTGAGAAGTGATATGGCATGAACATAACGCCCTTTTTAATGTCAGGAGTGACCTTTGCCGGAGCATTTACCTCTCCACTGCGTGAACATGCGGTGATAACATCCCCATTTTTAATGTTCAGTTCCTTTGCATCTTCTGTGTTGATCTCAATCCAGCTTCTCGGGCATTCGTTGTTCAGACTCTCTGAACGCCGGCTCATGGTACCGGACTGCGAGTGCCAGATTGTTGCACCAGTGGTAAGGGCGAACGGATACTCTGCATCAGTCACCTCTGCAGGTGAGCGGTGTTCAATGGGCAGGAATTTTGCCTTTCCATCAGGCATTCCATTGAATTTCTCTGCGTGAAGTACCTTTGTTCCCATGTGCTCTTTTGTTGGGCAGGGCCACTGAAGTCCCTCTGAATTAATGCGGTCATAGTCCATGCCACCGTACAGTGGTGTGAGTGCGGCCATCTCATCAAAGATTTCTGATGCATTCTTCCATGCGAACTTGTCAGCATGACCCATCTCAGCAGCAAGATCAGCAATAATTTGCCAGTCATTCTTTGCAATGCCGGGGCCTTCCTGTGCTTTTCTTAACTTCTGAACACGGCGTTCGGTGTTGGTCTGCGTGCCATCCTTCTCAGCATAGCAGGTAGCGGGCAGAATAACGTCTGCATATTCTGAAGTTTCGGTAAGGAAAATATCCTGAACAACGAGGAATTCCACATTCTTCAGAGCCCGGTCGATAGCTGCGATATCAGGTTCAGAGAGAATCGGGTTCTCCCCCATCAGATACATTGCCTTGAGTTTGCTGGGTTCTTTGTCGAAGGTCTCAAACATCTCGGGAATGGTGATGCCCACCTTTGCAGGAACCTTGCATCCCCATGCATCCTCAAATTTCTTTACAGCGGCTGCATCGCTAACTTTCTGATATCCGGGGAGAGAATCTGGAAGAGCGCCCATATCGCAGGCACCCTGCACATTATTCTGTCCGCGCAGTGCGTTTACTCCCGTGCCGGGCTTGCCCATGTTGCCGGTGAGCATCTGCAGGAAACCGACTGAACAAACATTGTCTACACCAACGATGTGCTGAGTGACGCCAAGGGAATATACTGCAGCGGTCTTGTCTGCCTCATGAATCCACTCGCATGCGGTCTTGATGTCTTCAGCAGGTACTCCGGTGACCTTGGAAACATTTTCAAGACTATATTTATCCTGCATGACGCAGGCCTTGAACTCTTCATATCCAAGAGTCCGGTTCTGGATGAATTCCTTGTTTTCCCATCCGTTCTTAATGATGTACTGCATCATTCCATTAAGAAGGGCGATATCTGTACCGGAGTTCTGCTGGATGTAAAGATCTGCCTGCTTGGCGGTAGCTGTGCGGCGTGGATCACATACAATAATCTTAGCACCGTTAGCCTTTGCCTGCATAATTCTGCGGCCGATTAGTGGGTGTGCCTCAAAGTTGTTGCTGCCGATGATAAATGCACAGTTGGTATCTGCAAGGTCACTTATTGAATTTGTCATTGCACCAGAGCCGAAGATCTGGGTGAGGCCTTCAACGGTTGATGCATGGCACAGACGTGCGCAGTGGTCAATATTTGGTGTTTGCATGACACAGCGTGCAAATTTCTGCAATGCATAGTTATCCTCATTGGATGCACGTGCAGAGCCGATCACAGCTATTTGTTCCCCGGAATACTGGCCGAGTTTGCTAGCAATCAGTTTGTAAGCCTCTTCCCAGGTTGCTTCGACAAATTTGCCATCCTTCTTAATAAGGGGTGTCTTAATACGGTCGTGTGCATTCACAAACTCGTTTGCATTGGCGCCTTTCTGGCAAACCTTGCCTTCATTGACGGGTGAGCGGTGGAATGGTGCAGTTCCAACGACTTTTCCGTCTTTAACAACGAGATTGAACGAACACCCCGTCCCGCAAAAGGGGCAGGTTGTAGGTACGTACTTGAATTCCATAGTTAAACCTCTAACAGTGAATGGTTTTTATTTATTGCTATATATGGATTATGATTAAAATGCATTATTCTGTGATTATCGGTGGATATTGTAAAATTTCCATGTCTCGTGCACCATCAAGATATTGCATGAACATCTTGGACATGAGCAATGTACCTCAGTGGAGTGATCCGGCACATTCCGCAACCAGCTCAGGGTCTGTTATCAGTGTCGGAACAGCATCATAGATGTCCTGTCCTTTCTTTACTGCAAGGACAACATCTACCATCCTGCTTTTCAGGGCATATTTCAGAAGAGCGGTAACAGCACCGCCACATTCTCCCTTCTTTAGTATCTCTGCATCATTTGCCCATGCGTATATCATATCGCCATTTGCTGCCATCTCTCAGGCCTCCTTTATTTTTTCGACCTTTACCGCACATACCTTGAACTCCGGGATCTTTGCGACTGGGTCGAGGGCATTGTTTGTCAGTCGCTTTGCGGCACACTCTACGAAGTTGAATGGCATAAACATGACTCCTTTCTTAATGTCGTCTGTTACACGTGCCCCGACACCAACCTGGCCGCGGCGTGAGTAGCGGCGATCATTTCCCCATCCTTGAATCCGATTTCCTTTGCAACTTCCGTATTAATCTCAAGCCAGCCTGTTGGAGAGTCACGGTTGAGATTCTTTGACCGGCGTGTCATGGTACCGGATGGCCAGTGCCAGATTGTTGCTCCGGTGGTGAGGATGAATGGATATTCCTTATCGGTCTGCTCTGCTGGTAGTCTGTGCTCAATCGGTGAGAACAGTGCCTTTCCTTCAGGCATTCTATCGTTTTTCTCTGCGTGGAGAACCTTTGTTCCCGGGTGAACCTTTGTTGGACATGGTCACTGGAGACCCTCTCTCTCAAGCCGATCGTAGTCCATACCTGAATACTGTGAGGTGGGTGATGCAATTTCATCAAACAGATCTGAAGCATTGTCCCATGCGAACTGATCTCCGTATCATAACTTTGCAGCGATTCCGGCGCAAATCTTCCAATCATGCATTGCGATGCCTAGTCCTTTCTGAGCTTCCCGCCACTTCTGAACACGCCTTTCTGTGCATGTCTGTGTGCCATCCTTCTCTGCATAGCATGTAGTCGGCAGTACAACGTCTGCATTCTGTGCGGTCTCTGTCAGGAATATATCCTGGTGAACAAAGAATTCAGCATTCTGGAGTGCTTTTTCAACGTGTGCGATATTTGGTTCGGAAATGATTGGATTTTTGCCCATTATGTAAAGACATTTTAGTTTGCCGGGTTCATCTGCAAGAATGTCGAGCATTTCAGAGATCGCAAGACCTAATTTTGCAGGAAGCTTGTCGCCCCATGCAGCTTCAAATTTCTTTACGGATTCAGGGTTGGTGACACTCGGGTATCCAGGGAATACATTGAGAAGTGCACCCATGTCGCAGGCACCCTGCACATTGTTCTGTCCACGCAGTGGGTTTACACCTGTTCCTGGCTTGCCCATGTTGCCGGTGAGCATCTAGAGGTATCCGATTGAACGGACATTGTCCACACCAACGGTGTGCTGAGTGATACCAAGGGTATATAGTGCTGTTGTTTTGTCAGCTTTATGGATCCACTGGCATGTGGTCCTGATGTGTTCAACAGGTACTCCTGTGATCTTGGACACATTCTCAAGACTGTATTTTTCCTGCATCACACAGGATTTGAAATCCTCATAACCCAGAGTGCGGGCATTGATGAACTCTTTATTTTTCCATCCATTTTTGATGATGTACTGCATCATCCCGTTAAGGAGGGCAATATCTGTACCAGAGTAGTGCTGGATGTGGAGATGTGCCTGTTTGGCGGTGGGTGTGCGGCGCGGGTCACATACAATGATCTTTGCACCGTTGCGCTTTGCCTGCATCAGCTTGCGGCCAGCAAAAGGGCGAGCCTCAAAGTTGTTGCTGCCGATGATAAATGCACATTCAGCGTCAGCAAGGTCGCTGATTGAGTTTGTCATTGCACCTGATCCAAAGACCTGTGCGAGACCTGCAACGGTTGATGCATGGCAGAGACGTGCGCAGTGGTCAACATTTGGAGTCTTTAATACAAGACGGCCAAGTTTCTGCATTGCGTAGTTGTCTTCGTTTGATGCACGTGCACAGGAAATTAATGCAAACTGGTCTCCACTGTACTGTTTGAACTTACTTGCAATAAGATCAAACGCTTCTTCTCATGTTGCCTCGACAAATTTGCCGTCTTTTTTGATCATGGGGTTTTCAGGCGGTCCGGAGCATTCACAAATTGATGAGCGTATATCCCTTTTGGACATAATTTCCCCTCATTAATGGGTGATCTCTGGTACGGTGCCACGCCGATCACCTTGTCGTCTTTTACAACAAGATTGAACGGACATCCTGTTCCACAATATGGACGGGTTGATTAAACGTACTTCAAATCCATAGTCTAACCTCTAACAAACAGAATGTTGGAACGATTAATGAAAAACGCATCATTATAAAACGTTCTGGACATAAATGTAATTAATTGTGCATCATTGTAAGCCATTTTATAATTTATAAATCCGGAATATTGGTGGATCTAATCCCGGTATTCTTTCAATAATGTCTTTAATTATTGAATTGATTGAGATCTCAGACGAAAACCGAGAAAACAAATCAATTATGTAATGATGTGGTGAGGTAGGTAAAAAGGTATACTATTTAATGGATATGTTAAACTTTTCAATCTCTTCCCCGATGTTATAATTGAAGATCTCCGGGTGAATATGATTGGCAATATCAAGCAGACTCGCAAACCACATAGGACTGCCAAATCGCCATCTACTCCCTTCTAAACGTGATATCCGGTGATTTGAAACGGCATCAACGTCTATTTTATTCTCGTGGCAGAAGTCATAAAATTCAGGTACGGAAAATCCCATATTACCTGAGAAAAGGATTATCTCAGGGTTAAGTTTGTTGATCTCTTCAACTGAGATGGTGCTGTTTTGCCGCTCGCCTGAATTAATCACATTATTCAGACTAAAACCCCCGGCTATTTCGACCAGTTTGTTCTCAAGTTTGCTGGCATGCATAGAAATAAACGGGTGTCCCATCGTGTAATATACGCGCGGCATGGGAACCTTTTCAACCTGAGAGCTGACCTCGTTTATCGTATCCTTCAGATAATTGATAATTCTTATCGCTTTCTTCTCGGTTCCTGTCATATTGCCAAATTCTTCCACCGTTTCAAGATACCGGGGGATGTTTTCAAGCCTTTCGTGATAGGTTGCCATGTAATTACTGTTCATCACAACAGGCCAGATATCCTGAAATGTTTTATTGTCGGTAACTCCGAGCACTCCGAATAATTCATGTATAGATTCCATCCCGCGTGTAATCCTGTATCCTCCAAGGAATCGTGGTTCACTATACGCCTCGTTTGCTATGGTGCCTTTCATGGGTATTTGGTACCCACACGTGCATATTCCTCTTTCCAGGAAACTCTCAACCTTTGCTCCCATAGGGCCATTGAATCCTCGGGAAATTACCGTGGCATTACATTTAGGGCAGTGCGTGTTCAGAAGGTCTGTCCCTATGGAGTTGAAGAGATATACGTAATTGAGATACCTGCCTGCTTCTTTACATAACCTTTCAGCTTCACTCACATGTGGTTCCATTTCATCAGATGCACTCCCAAATGGCATGAACCGCATTACCTGAAGGGGTATGTCCGGAGAGAGACCACCGAGGAATTGAGCTGCTTTTAACAACTCTTCCTCTCTTCCTTTTATATACATCATGGAGACCTCAAGGTGAACCCCTGCATCATGCAACATTCGTATGTTTCTGAAGACCGGTTCGAAAGAACCAACGCCACACTCACGGTAGCGTTCATCGGAATATCCCTTTAAACCAATATTCACAAAATCGAGATATGGAATTAGCCTGGAAACAGTCTCCTCTGTCATATAGCCGTTGGAGGAACATCCCACGGTAAGACCTTCTGCCCGTGCTGCTTTTGCAAGACGCATGAAACTTGGAAATGCAACGGTTGGTTCATTGAGACAGAAGACAACCCCCGTGCAATTTTCCTCCCTGACCTTTTGGATCATTTCTTCTGGTGGGATGCATTTCATTGCTTTTGATACCAAATCACAATTTGTGGTTATAAGACCGGAGACACATCCTTCACATGAAAAGTTGCATCCGATCGTGCTTACAACCAGAAATCTGTTCCTTGGATAATAATGCATCATTGGAACCGTCTCTATGGTGGTTGGATAGATACTCAGATACATGTCAGGAAATTTTTCCAGGATAACATCACCAACATTGGTAAACATTCTGCAGTGTCCCTCTTTGCCTTCCCGAATTTCACATTTTATCTCACAATAATTGCATTTCATATCAATCACTCAATTTCACTCTATTTTTTTAATTATCATATTCGCGATTTCATCAGCACTATACTCGTTAATGTCCAGTATGACGGGGTTTAACAGTCTCCACCGGGCTATAACCTGACTCAGACTGTATTTTCGTACCACCCAGACCATGGGTATCTTGTCAATCTCTGTCGTCAGCCGGTCAATACAGGCAGACCACCCCTCACCGCGAAGCTCTAAATGACCTACCTCATCAATAACGATCAGTTCTGCACCTTTTGCTGATTCCAGAGATAGCGCCTGAAAACCATGTTCGAGGCCTTCGGTGTTGAAAAGAAATTCCCCACATCGCTTACCATTTGTTCCCGTTTCTCTTGAACAGAGTTGCACGCCAACATTTGTTGCCACATTAACAACCGTAAACGAATTTCGTAACCCGTCTTTCACCGTGCCGAGAGTAATTATTCCGGAAATTGCCACTCTCTCATCTTTGAGTCTCTCTATGACCCTGCCGAGAGTGGTGGTCTTCCCCTCGCCCCTCTCGCCCGTGATAAGAAACACCGGAGGTACACATCCAGCAAACCCGCCTGAATTGTTCATTTAGACTCCTTCTTGTACGGGAGGACTGCATTCTTTGCAAAAGAGACGAGATCTTTGGTGTACGGATGAGAGGGTGATTCAAAAATTTCATCCGGAGTACCGATCTCGACAATTTTTCCCTGCCCCATAACGGCAATACTGTCACTCATGTGGCGTACAACCATGAGATCATGGGAGATGAAGAGGCATGTAAGGCCCAATTCATCCTTTAGATCCCGGATCAGCTTTAGAATCTGTGCCTGAACCGAAACGTCCAGTGCAGAGGTGGGTTCATCTGCAATGATAAAATCAGGTTCCAGTGCAAGTACGCGGGCGAGCACCACCCGTTGATTCTGCCCGCCGCTGAGTTCATAGGGATGCCGGTCGAGGTGTTCCAGGCTCAACCCCACAAGGGTAAGAAGTTCCTCTACCCTTTTTGGAATTTCCTGCTTTTTGGTTCCTGCCTGCCGGAGTGGTTCGGCAATACTCTCTGCCACCGTCATGCGCGGATTTAAGGAAGAGTCAGGATCCTGAAAGATCATCTGCATGCGGGGTCGAATCTTTCTCATTTCACGCATCGAGAGGCGTGTGATGTCTTGGTTATCAAAGCAGATTGTCCCTGCAGAGGGTTCCACCAGTCTGAGTATTGTTTTTCCAAGAGTGGTCTTTCCACAACCGCTCTCGCCAACGAGACCCAGAGTTTCACCCTTTTTAATATGCAGAGATACCACGTCCACCGCATTTATCGTGTGTTTCTTAAAAAGTCCGGTGGAGAACGTGGTCTTTAGATCCGTGATTTCAATCATACCGGTGACACCTCACTTTGTGTGATGACGAGATCTCTTTCATGAGGGGGTGAGCTCTGGCACATCTCTCCTCTGAACATGCACACCTCTCTTTAAATCTGCATCCGCCGGGCAGATCAATGAGCGAAGGGCTGCTCCCCGGAATCGCAATAAATCCCCTTTCCGGCAGCGAGTTGAGAAGTCCGCTGGTATATGGGTGAAGTGGTGCAGAAAATACCTCATCAACATCTCCCCATTCAACAATCTCTCCTGCATACATCACCGCGATAGTATCACAAATTTCAGACGCTGCGGCGAGATCATGGGTGATAAAAAGCATGGATTTACTTTTGGCTACCTCTGCTAAAAGAGAAATAACTCCCTTCATCGTTCGGTTGTCAAGTCCGGTCGTCGGTTCATCTGCGATAACAAATGATGGTGAACAGGCGAGAGCAATCGCGATCATTGCCCTCTCACGCATCCCGCCTGAGAATTCATGAGGATATCTTTTGCTCATGACCGCTGCATTTTTTATCTGTACTTTTTCCAGCAGTTCTGTAGCTTTTTCTCGAGCCTCTTTTTTACGAAGACCCTCGTGAAGGATGATGCCCTCTGCAATCTGATCACCAACGGAAAGAACCGGGTTCAGTGAGGTAGTAGAGTTCTGGAGGATCATTCCGAGTTCTTTTCCTCTAAGTTTCCTCATCTCTTCTTCTTTTAGTGCAAGGAGATTTTGGCCCTTGTAGAATATCTCACCGCTGATGATGGTGTTTGGCTGGAGAAGGCGCATGATGGTCATACCCAGCACGGTCTTTCCACATCCAGACTCTCCTATGAGACCCAGACACTCACCTTCTCTGATGGTTAGATCCACGGACGTGGCTGCCCTGACAAGGCCCCTTTTGGTTGGAAAACCGGCGTTTAAGTTTTTAATACGAATGATGTCCATCCTGTTTTCCTCCTGTTCAAATCCTCGTCAGTTTCATCCGTGGATTGATCTCATCTTCCATACTGTATCCAAAGAGTGCCAGACTAAGTGAAAGGAATGTTACCGCCATTCCGGGGGGAATAAGCCACCACCAGAGTCCGTTGATGACACCCCCGTTTTGATATGCACGGTCAATCATCTGGCCCCAGTCTATCACATTTGAGTCTCCTAAACCGAGGAATCCAAGGCCTATACCCATGACCATAAAGTGCTGTGCCGAAAAGACGAACTGAACCGTTACAAGAGAGAGGAGGTTTGGAAGAACGTGCTTTGCCATGACGTAGAGATCGCTTGCGCCCATTACCTTGACTCCGGTAATAAAGTTCATCTGGGCAATGGACAACACCTGCGAACGGATGACACGGACTCCGCGTGCAGAGCCAAGTAGCCCCATGAGAATCCCTGTCACATAGATACCGGGGGTAAAGAACATCATCATCACAAGCAGGAGTGGGAACGTGGGGATTGTCATGACGATGTCAAGAGTGCGGGTGATAAACTCATCCACTCTACCTCCATAGTAGCCCGAGACTATACCAATGGCCGTTCCGATGGAGACCGATAGTATCGCTCCGGTAAATCCGAGCAAAAGGGTAGCACGCGTGCCATATATGAGCTGGCTAAAGATATCCTGCGCAAGATCGTTAGTGCCGAGGAGATGTTCTGGCGATGGTTCTTCATATATGCCTCCCGCAATAATAAACGGGTCGTAGGGGGTCAGGAGCGGTGCAAAGAGAGCAATGAGCAGATAGATGGCAAATATTGCTATACTGACACTCATGGCAAGATTTTTCTTACTCATGCATACTCTCCTCGACCCTCGGGTCTAGGAGTGGATAGACCATATCCGCGGCAAAGTTTGCTGCGATAAGAATCAGTGCGCCCATGAGAAAAATTCCCTGAAGCAAAGGCACGTCTCTCATATTCAGGGCGTTAAATGTCAGCATACCCATTCCCGGCCAGGAGAAGATGGTTTCAATGAAAATACTGCCGGCCATCAGATGAGCACATTGCATAGCGATCATGGTCACCATGGGGAGCAATGCGTTTCTGGCAGCGTGTTTTCTTAAGATCACGCTCTCTTTCAGTCCCTTTGCACGGGCAGTAGTGATATAATCTTCACCAAGGGTCATGAGCATGGAGTTTCTCATCAGGTAGTAAGTGCCTGTCAGGCTGAGGAGGGTGGTGGTGAGGATGGGGAGTGCAGCATGGTGTATGATGTCAAAAATGTCATATCCGGAAAATAAGGCATTTATACTCATGTATCCGCCAAGGGGGAACCACCCGAGAAGACAGGAAAAAACCAACAGTCCCATGATGGCAAGCCAGTATGAGGGGATTGCCCTGAAAAAGAGCATACTGCTAAGGAGTGCCATATCACCTTTTGTACCTCTCTTCCATCCTGACCAGGCACCCGCTACTGCTCCGATAATTGTGGAGAGTATGAGTGATGGTACCATTATCATGACTGTCCACCAGAGTTTCTGACCGATTAACGGGAAAACCGGCACCCTGTATTCAAAGGAGTAACCCCAATCCCCTTGGATAACTGCTACCACGTAATTGACATAATGTTCCAGAAATGGCTGATCTAATCCATACACATGCTGATAGTGCTCAATGACTTCCACGGGTGTTGTCCGCGATATCTCCAATAAATAGAAGGTAACATAGTCCCCGGGCATGAAATGGAGCAAAAGAAATATAATGGTAATACTGGCAATGAACGCCAGACCACAGTAGCATAATCGCTTGAATAGGTATCTGGCTTCCATTATTTAATCACTCGATATATCTCTTTTTTCTGCTGAAATGGGGTTGGTTCTGATCAATACCATAAAAAAGGATTAAATCCGGAAATCCCAGGAGTTGGTGATAATATTTCATAATTCAGGGAATTGCCACAGCTACCGAGATGGGTTTTATCTGGGCATAGATGTCAATATCCCCCCCGGCTATTTCAATGATCTCCTGAAGTCCCGTGAATCGGTCACTCCGATAGGCAACAATGGCATCCATGCTACAGACAGGGATCATTGGTGCCTCTGCGACCAGAATCTCCTGGAGTGCGTAACCAATTTCTTGTCTATCGCTATCATCGTTTGTTTTTCCAAGTTCAATCATAAGGTTCGTGAAGGTATCGTTTTGCCAGTGGTAATAATTGGTTCCCGAAGGGCTGGTATTGAAATTAGAGAAATCTTCGATGTCATCATGGAACCTCATCGGCATACCATCAAAGTGGATATTGGTAGTACCGATCAACCCATTGTAAGTCGACTTTTCCGAATTAAGTGTCGTGATCTTTATTCCCAGTTTAGTCTCCCAGTCCTGTCTTAAATATTGGACCATTTTTTGATCGGCATTCCCGCTGGATGCTTTTCCTCCGTAGACCATGGTAAGTTCTACCGGGTTACCAGAGGGATCTTTCAACACGTTTTTGCCACTGCTGGAGTCTATCGTAAACCCTGCCTCGCTGAGGAGGGTTTTTGCAAGTGCTATGTCATAATTGAATTTGTTGTTGGTGTTAGGATTATTGACCGGATTGTCGGGGGGGAGTATGTACGATGTGTGGGTTTCACGTGCATACCCTCCTCCAATCATGGTTGTCATACCTGCGCGATTGACCGCATGGCTGAGTGCCTTTCGGAAAGCCGTGATATTTCCTGGATATAGTTCGGAGTTAAACGCGATTTCAAATACTTGGCCCTGATAAGGAGCACGAATTAATTCGATATTATTCTTGCCAGTAAGTGCCGTTACACTTGCAGGTTTGAGCCCGAAACCTGTGCCAACCACGTCAATATCACCATTGATAAGGGCTTGCACCTGGCTACCTTCATCTGAATATACTTTCTTTATAACTTGTTTTACCAGGGGAAGATTGCCATGATAGTCGGGGAATGCCTGAATTACCGACATGCCCGGTTCACTATTCAGATACTTGAATGGGCCTGTTCCAATGAATTCGTGATCCTGTTCTGTAAGGGGGTTTGTACATGATTGCCATATGTGCCGTGGGTATACGCCAACGCCAGGCCCACCACTTAATATTTCAAGGAATACGGGGTTGGATTCCTTAAGATTGAAAATAACGGTATAATCACCATCACATTCAACGGATTCAACCTGAGATAATACAGGACCCATTGTGATGAGTTCATTATCCGGATTTGTCAAGTAATCAAAGGTAAACTGCACATCGGCAGAGGTAAACGGTTCACCGTCATGCCAGACTGCATTCTCAACAAGAGGTATAGTCCATGTCTTTGCATCGGATGATACTGTCCATTCGTTGTTCTTTGCAAGCCATCCGCGGAATGCTCCGCTCCGGTCTCGTGTCACCAGGCCTTCATAGAGAAGGCTCTGCGGTGATGCTTTACGATCCAGAACGTTTGGAGTGGGTAATAAATCGAGTTCCCCTTCTACGGGGATAACTATTCTCCCGTAGGGAAGTTTCAGGCAGTTGTGTGCCGCAAGAGAGAGTTCTTCATCGGTAAGGGCGTTACTTCCGTCGTTAAGGAAGGTTGCCTTCATATATGTGAACACTACATCCGTCAGTTCAGCTGCGGTAACGTCATAGTCCCCATTCGTATCACCCGGAAGGGCAGCTGCGGGCACAACAGCAAATGCTAGTGAGATAAGCATCACAAGCAGACCCAAAAGTGTCTTTGAATTGATTGGAATATTCATTTAAATCACTCCTCCTTTTCTTTTCCGTTCTTTTTCATCACCACTACTGCGGAGATTGCAATGATTACGACAATCAGGGCTGCAACAAAGAACAGGGGGTTCATATTTGGTTTTCCATCTGCTTCATCTGGTGCGGTGAAAACGGTTACATGTTCGGGCGTGTCTGCTTTTTCTTTAGGAACGTTTGACGCGTCTGCAATGGTTACTGGTTTATGTTTCGTCGGGGAAGCAGTCTCTTTAGCTATCGTTGCGGTTGGATTAACTGCCTTTTTAGCAGTGAAAACTCCAAATATGCTGAAATGTGTGGTGGATGCGCAGATGGTTCTGCTCTCTTCATCTATGGTTGTCGGAAGGGGAGTCCATTCTTTCTTTTTTGGATCATAGTGCTGTATCCGCAAGCTTTTATCTTCAGGGAATGAGTCCCATTCTTCCTGCGTAAAGGTAAATGAGAGGTCAATAGCAGGATCAAAGGTTGCACCAGCAGGTGAACAGCGGTAGACATGGTTCTCAAACAAATAATCGGTGCCACTGAGTTCTTCAACCTCCAAACTCCTGAGACCTGCAATACTAACCTCACTGATTGGTTGTCCTTTTTCGTCATGTGCAGAGACACCAACCGGGATGTCAAGGACTGCACGTTGATCATTGGACTTCACCTGCATAGGCGTACTGACTTTCCCCTCTACATTCAGAACAAGCGCTGAAATGGTTGCAGCGGAATCATCACTAGAATCGCTTCCACCACTGGAATATGCATGAACTGATAGAGAGCTATCTGGAATAACTCCGTCCTGCTTTGTCAGCGCATCATACCAGATTCCTTTGATTGTTGCTGTTCCTGTACTTCCGGCCCTTAACGTGTAACTGATACTGTCATCCTCGACGACCGAGAAGATGATCTCCTGTCCTTGCTGCTCATATCGTTCTTTTGGATGAGTAGTAGAGACAAAGGTCATCCCCGAAGGGATTGTTTCTATGATACCCCCTGCCCGGAGATTATCGAGATTGACTGTCACCTCAAATGAATTGCCGGTGTAGGCGAAGTCAGCGACATCACGGGTTATACAGAGGTTTTCTGCACATGCAGGGACGACGAGCAGTCCGATAAGGATGCAGATCATCAACACCAATTTTCCTGAACTATTACCTTTCATTTCATCACTATGGGTTAATTACTCCGAATAATCAATCGGGATATTTTAACTTAGGTGTGGGGCATAAAATATATTACGGTTATTTTCTGAATAGTAAATTAAACTTGGTTGACATAATTAACGGAAGCTAAAGCAGCGCTGATAATGATATTTTGATACTTACTTTCGCAGATAGGTATGTTTGAATAGGAATCTCTAATGGTAAGCAGAACATAAGGACAATTAGGTAGTAGTGGTAGGCGCAATGAAATTAATTGTTACAAGTGGGCGCACTATCCAGCAGGGAGCCCAACTATATTCCAAGGATAGTCGTGAGTATACTGAGGAAACCTCCTGCTGTTTTATTCATCCTTTAGATCTTTTTGAGATGAATGTCGAGAATGGCGAGCATGTGCTGATAAAGAGTGTTACCGGTGAAACGGTATTCAAAGTGATCTCGAATGAGGATGTTCAGGTAGGTATGGACTTTCTCCCCTGTGGACCTCATGCAAATTATATTCTCCACTCGCATACCCACGGCACCGGTGCGCCTGATTATAAATGGATAGATGTGGAGGTCACCCCCACCGACCAACCGATTCGTCCTACTTGGGACTTGCTTGAAGATGAAGGCGGTCTGCGTCTTGGGCTCTCGGGTTCTCAGTGTCCGACCATCGCAAAGGCTGATGTTGTAATACATGATGTCACCTGTTCTCTGTGTGGGTGTCTTTGCGATGATCTCACGGCCAATATAAAAAATAATCAGGTTGATTCCATTGAAAATGGGTGTCTTCTCTCCGCCGGGAAGTACACTGCCCGGGGACGTTTGATGAATCCGGTGAAGAAATCCGGTGGAAAATGGAATGATATCAGTTATGATGAAGCCATTCAATTCACCGCTGACATGCTTCTTGAATCTGAACGTCCCCTCCTCTTTGGATGGAGTGGCACATCCTGTGAAGCACAATGCCTCGGCATTAACATTGCCGAGGCGGTGAGCGGAACGATAGATAACTGTTCTTCTATCTGTCATGGGCCTTCTATCATGGCCATTCAGGAAGTCGGTCATCCGGGATGCACTCTTGGACAGGTCAAGAACAGGGCGGATCTTATCATCTACTGGGGTGCAAATCCGTTGGAGTCTCATCCTCGTCACATGAGTCGGTATACCACGTATCCTGACGGTTACTTTGTGGAGAATGGAAGAAAGGACCGAAAGGTGATAGTCGTTGATATCAGAAATACGGAAACCGCCCGTGCGGCAGATGAATTCATCCAGATTAAACCCGGTGGTGATTATGCGGTATTTGGGGCATTACGTGCCATCGTTCGTGGGAAAGGCGATGTGGTTCCAGCGGTTGTCGCCGGGGTCAAACGTGAAACCCTCTTCCGTCTTGCAGAGACCTGTAAGAATGCAAAGTTTGGGGCGGTTTTCACCGGTATTGGTCTTACTCAGTCACCGGGTAAATACAAAAATGTCCGTAATGCAATAGAACTGGTCGCTGAACTCAACCGCCACACGAAATTTACTCTGACACCAATGCGTGGACACTGGAATGTCTATGGGACAAATCAGACATTTGCCTACCTCGCGGGGTATCCCTATGCAATTGACTACTCCCGCGGTGTTAGTTTCTACAATCCCGGGGAGACCTCGGCAGTTGACATGCTGAAAAATAAAGAGGTTGATTCCTGTATTATCATTGGTTCAGACCCGGGGGCACACTTCCCGCGTGAGTGCAATGAATGGCTTGCAAAGATCCCCACGGTGGTGATTGATCCATTCATTGCCTTGAGTACGGCTCTGGCGGATGTCCAGATCCCAGTGGCCTCAGTGGGAATTGATGCTGAAGGAACCGGATATCGATTGGATTCTGTCCCCATGTGGTTAAAGAGTGTGCTTGATACTACCCTGATGGATGATGTTCAGGTGCTCACCAAAATCTATGATCTGGTCAGAAAAGGGTAAACCAAGGTAGATGGTAGAGCCAATCCGTAATTTGATATAATTGGGATAAATTTTCTGCATTTTTGTGTGACGTTTTCTCTTTCCTCTTTGACTCTTGGTATTGAAGATTTTTATCTCGGCCAACGTCTGTTTCATTATGGTTTGTTTCCTGTCCTTTAGACTCTCTGCAAATTCAGAAGTTTAGATAATAACCCATATTTTAATACGATGTACATCAGAACTCCTTTATGGATAGAGCCTATAAGCAAAAAATTCGTGAAATTTTTCAAGGTGAAAATATTCAGGATGTTTTAACCTGTTCCCATGCTTTTGAGATAGCTACAAAATATGATATCCCTCTGAAAGATATTGGCCACTACTGTAATGCTCATCAGATCAAACTACGCGGATGCCAGTTGGGTTGCTTTATATGAGTGTATTTTTCAATCTGATCTCCGTTGATGACGCTATTGGCCTGATGAAAAAGATAGCTCCTCCGATGGAAAGCGAAGTTGTGCCTCTTATGGATGCATGTGACCGGGTTCTCTCAGGTGACGTTGTTTCTGACATCGATATCCCGGGATTTGACCGCTCCTGGAAAGACGGGTATGCGGTTGTTGCATCGGATAGTGTTAGTGCCACTGATGCACAACCCACAATGCTGACCATTAAGGGACGTATCCAGATGGGTTCGGGAGAAAGACTCTCCATGAAGTCCGGCGAGGCCATCTACATTCCCACAGGAGGGCAGATGCCCCTCGGTGCTGATGCAGTGATTATGATTGAGCACTCCGAGGAGGTGCGTGATCGTGTTTTGATTAAGCGGCCCGCATCGGTAGGGGAGAATGTCATTCTGAAGAATGAAGACTTCTCCCGAGGGAAGGTAGTCTTTCGTGGTGGCAGGCGTCTCTCTCCCCAGGATATTGGCGTGCTTGCGGCAGTTGGAGCAACATCTGTGTGTGTCCGGGGAAAACCACGGGTAGGTATTATTTCAACGGGTATTGAAATTGTCTCGGTGGATACCGTGCCTGCCATTGGGCAGGTGCGTAATGTGAATACCTATCTGTGCGGTGCATATGTGCAGAAGCATGGGGGGATTGCGGTTGACTATGGCATCGTCCGTGATGATGTTGAGGCAATGAAAAATCTTCTCTGTGAGGCTGCTTCTGAATGCGATCTTGTTCTTATCAGTGGGGGGAGTTCCAAAGACAAAAACGATGTCACTGCAGTTGCTATGGAAGATGTTGGTGAGATTTTTGCCCACGGGATTGCCCTTGCACCGGGAAAGCCAACGGTCATCGGGCGCATAGGAACTACACCGGTGATAGGGATTCCGGGGCATCCAGCAGCGGTTGTCATGGTCTTAAACGTCGTTATTCGCCACCTCTTTGCTGTCATGGTTGGTCATTCATCCGCCCTTGCTCAGTCAAGAAAAGCCGTCCTTTTCGAGAATATCCCGTCTGAGAAAGGCCGTGAGGAGTATGTCCGTATTCATCTCAATAAAGATGGAATGGCAGTGCCTCTCTTTGGCAAGTCGGGTCTCTTGAATACGATTGCAGAGAGTGACGGCGTAATAAAAATCCCCGCCGGATGTGAAGGGCTCGAAGAAGGTGAAATTGTGGAGGTCATGCTGTGGTAATCCGGTATCTCTCTCAGCGATCGCTTGAAGAGGCGGTATCGATCATTACATCTGAATTTCCCGATCCAAAAATGTCTGAGACCGTTCCCGTGTTTGAGTCTGTTGGCAGGGTGACGGCTGTTCCTGTATTTGCGCCCTATTCTGTTCCTGAGGTAAATTTAGCTGCCATGGATGGGATTGCCATGCGGAGTGGTGACACAGCAGGTGCAAGTGAACAGCACCCCGTTATCATTAACGATTTTTTGCGGTTGAATACCGGAAATGTTGTCCCTACTGAATTTGATTCACTGGTGTTAATTGAGGACATCTGGGAAAAGGATGGAACATGTATCGTCCGAAAATCCGCCCGACCGTGGCAGAATGTGCGGCCCGCTGGTGAGGACATCCGGTCCGGAGAACTGATCTTGCAGGCCGGTCATACCATCCGTGCGTTTGATACCGGTGCCCTTGGGACATACGGGATCACCGACCCGCTGGTACGGATGGTCCGTGTCGGGCTTATTCCGACAGGGAGCGAACTGGTGATGCCTGGTACCCGTCCAAAACCCGGTCAGGTGGTAGAGAGTAACACGGGTATGGCGTATGCGTGGTTTGCAGAACACGGTGCCAGACCAAAGCGGTATCCGATTACGCCGGATGTTCCGGAAAAGATTCGGGAGGCGATTATCAAAGGGATTTCAGAGAATGATATGCTCGTGGTCTCTGCCGGTTCTTCTGCGGGTACTCGTGACTTTACTGCCGGAGTGATCAAAGAACTCGGAGAGCTTCTCTTTCATGGTGTGGCAATCAAACCGGGTAAGCCGGTGATTCTTGGCAAAATTGATAATAAACCTATTATTGGTCTTCCTGGATATCCGCTAGCCGCTCAGGCAGTGCTCCGTGAACTCGTTGCCCCTCTTCTTAATGCATGGGGATTCCCGTCTCCGGAGATAAAAACCATGAAGGTCAGGCTTGCCCAGTCCCTGACATCTGACGTGGGATTTGATGAATTTGTGCTTTTGACCGTTGGGCGCTTTGAGGATCATTATCTTGGGTCACAACAGTCAAGGGGTGCGGGTGTGCAGATGGCACCGGTGCGTGCAAATGCCTATGTGCACATCCCCCCTCAGCTTGAGGGAATAGATGAGGGCACTGAAGTATCCGTAGTCCTGACGGGTGATTCGTCCACCATCGATTCGTCCTTATTCATCACGGGGTGGAATGACCCGGCACTTGGGCATCTGGCAAACATCGTGAAAAAAGATGGCGTGAAACTCCATATAGCGAATGAGGGAAATATGGGCGGCATTCTTGCACTCCGAAAGAATGTTTGCCACGCTGCACCGATGCACATGCTCTCACAAGATGGTGAGTATAATATCCCGGACCTCATCACCTATCTGCCGGAAGAGGAACTGATACTGGTGACCATTGCAGAGATTCAGCAGGGCATTGTCTCAAAAGATTCAATGAATCCCGTTACGCTAAAGGATCTCACTGAGGTTACCTTCATCAACCGTCAACTTGGTGCTGATTCAAGGACACTCTTTGATCTGGCACTCAAAGATAGTGGTATTGACCCAGTCACAATTAAAGGATATACGCATGAGGTAAACAGTGATCTCGCCGTAGCAGAAGCGGTGAAGACCGGCACTGCTGATGCGGGCATCTGCAACTATTTGACTTCCGTTCAATACGGACTTGAGTTTGTACCAATTGCGAAGGAACGCTATGAACTCGTTTTCCGGAAGTCAATGCTCTCGAATCCTCTGATGTCTGCTCTTGTGGATGCAATCTCATCTCCGATTTTTGCAGAAGCGCTTGAGGCACGGGGGGGATATGATCTCACATTGACGGGCACCGTACGGACACTGCCCTGACGGGATCTTTCTGAGTATCCTTTTTTTCGAACGATACCGTTTCATGCATGATGAAATTTCGATCATATACGTATAATCCGGAATAAAATCCTCGATTTAGTTAATTATAGTTAATTAACTTAGTTATTTATCGTGTCAATAATGATAACAAAAAAGAACCTATTAATTATTTGAATAAAGATAATAATCATACAATGAGGCTACTAACTTCGACTATCCTGATAGCACTGTTCTTGTGCGGTGCGGCGCTTGTGTGTGGATGCATCGCTTCAGATGATACTGCGGTAGAAAAAGATCCAATTCTGGTCTATTGCGGTGCGGGAATGAGAATTCCGATGGAAGAGACAGGGATTGCATTTCAAGAAAAAACCGGCATCCCGGTCACCTATAACTTTGCAGGTTCAGGTCATCTCTTAGCCCAGATGGAACTCACCAAAAAAGGTGATGTGTATCTTCCGGGTGCGTCAATGGACTTCGATGAGGCAAAAGCTAAGGGATTCATTGCAGAAGAAGCAATACTCGCCTACCATATACCGGTGATTGTTACGCCAAAAGGCAATCCTGCAGGAATTGAATCACTCGAGGACCTCGCGAAACCAGGTGTCAAATTGGTACTGGGAGACCCCGAGGCCATGCCTCTGGGAAAACTGGCGAATCAAATATTTACCAAAGCCGGAATTAAAGATGCTGCGAGCAAGAATGTTATCGGGAGAAGAACAACCGCAAACGAACTGGTAACTGACATTATGCTTGGACAGGCAGATGGCTCAATTATCTGGGAGGAACTGTATAATCCTGAAACAATGGAGATTATCAAAATCCCCAATGAATTGAACGTAATCAAAACGGTTCCTGTGGGGAGTCTTACCTTCTCGAAACAGCCTGACGTTGCAGTAGCGTTCATAGAATTTATGAAAGCAGATGATGGCGGAAAGGCAATCTTTGCAAAACACGGATTCGTCATATATCCAAACGATAAATATGAAAACTAACCCTTTTTTGTCGCTTCAGAACAGTTATTATCTCACTATTTACAGAACTGTAGGTAGAAGGAATACATAATGGATTCAGAAAATAGTCTCAATGAGTGGAAAGGGAAAGAGATCGTCTACACACCAATAGGTGTTATCCATTCTGAGCATACCATACAGGAAAATACTCCAATACAGGGGATATTCAATCCTTCTGTAGGTGAAATTGAACTTTATCCTGAATACACTGAAGGATTAAAGGATATTGAGAAATTCTCCCATCTCATATTACTGTATCATTTTCATAAGTCGACCGGGGAAAAATTAATACAGGAACCCTTTTTAGACTGTGAAAGTCCGAAAGGCATATTTTCAATACGCCATTTCAACCGCCCAAATCCTATTGGTTTTTCCATCGTCAACCTCTTGGAGGTTAACGGAAACCGTCTCAAAATCAGTGCGGTTGATATCCTCGACGGCACACCGCTCCTTGATATCAAACCTTACGTATATCGGTTTGATCACCGTGATGAGGTAAAGAGCGGATGGGTGGATGAAAAGCATATTGATGACATCGAAGAATGGAATGCGACACCACGGGAGTTAAGAGACAGGGAGCGAACTCACATTGAGTGAAAGCGGCCATTCGTGGCTCCGAAGGATAAGCATTGGTGCAGGTATCATCCTCACCGCTTTTATTCTGATTGTCCTTTTGCTTATTGTGACGTATTCGTCACCGGAACAGTTTATCAGTTCACTCTTTTCAGATGAGATTCAATTTGCAATCTATCTTTCTCTTGCAACCTCTCTCACATCAACCTTTTTCTGCATCCTTTTCGGCGTCCCCGCTGCATATGCACTCGCACGATATAATTTTAGAGAAAAAGCGTTTCTGAACACCATTCTGAATCTCCCGCTTGCATTGCCTCCCCTTATTGCCGGTGTTGGACTGTTATTACTGTTTGCACAGACCCCGATAGGTCATGCATTAGCAGAGATAGGAATTGAATTTATTTTCACACCTTTAGGCATTATTGTTGCACAATTTTTTGTTAACCTGCCTTTTATGCTTAGGATCATGAAATCTACCTTTGAATCTATTGACCCGCGGTATGAACACGTTGCGAGAACTCTGGGGTGTTCTGAATTCGAGGCATTTAGGCGGGTAACACTTCCCATGGCAAAGAATGGATTCATGGCCGCCACTGTTATTACCTGGTCACGGGGAATAGGGGAATTTGGTGCGGCATTGCTGGTTGCAGGTGCAACAAGAATGCAAACAGAGTCCCTTCCGGTTGCCGTTTTCTTAAATATGTCTACGGGAAATCTTGCATTGGCAACCTCGGCAGCAACCATTTTGATAATAATTGCCATTGTCTCGCTCTTCCTATTTGAGCGGGTTGGCGGTAAATCCGGTTCGGGGATGTTCTGATGCTTCGTATCAAAGATATTTCAAAAACATTGGGGGATTTTCATCTTAATAATGTCTCTCTGGACATCGAGGATGGAGAGTATATGGTCATACTCGGGCCAACCGGCGCCGGAAAAACCATCCTTCTGGAGGCAATTGCGGGGATATATCTCCCTGATTCGGGGACTATTGAATTAAATGAGCGGGATATCACCTTCCTCGACCCAAAAAAGAGAAAAGTGTCTATGGTGTATCAGGACTTTGTTCTCTTTCCCCATCTCTCGGTATATGATAATATTGCATTTGGTTTAAAATCGGAAAAAACCGGTCCTGAAGAGATTGATAGACGTGTTCATGAAATGACTGAGATGCTTGGCATCACGCATCTCCTAAAAAGAGACACCCTTAAATTAAGCGGTGGTGAGAAACAGCGGACAGCGATTGCAAGGGCACTGATTATGAAGCCAAAAATATTGTTACTTGATGAACCGCTCAGTGCTCTTGACGGGAGAACCCGGGATAATCTCAGAAAAGAACTCCGCACTTTACATCAAAAATACAAAACAACGGTTATTCATGTAACCCATAATTTTGAAGAGGTCTTTTCCCTTGCAGACCGGGTGGCTATCATGAACGATGGTGAGATAATTCAGGTAGGTGAACCGGACGAAGTGTTTTCAAAACCAAATTCTCCTTTTACTGCCAGTTTTGTGGGTGCTGAAAATATATTCCGGGGTACCATCACCTCCGGAAAAGGGAGTTCAATCATTACGGTTGGGAATTTGAAATTTTCATCTTCCGCAAAGGATATTGAGGGTGAAGTTTATGCATCAGTTCGGCCGGAAGAGATTATGCTCTCAAAAATGCCGATTGATTCTTCAGCGAGAAATTCGTTTGCGGGTATCATTACGTCTATTACAAACAATGGGTCAATGATAGTGATAGAGGTTGATGTCGGCATACCGTTTATAACAATTCTTACAAAACGGGGACTTTATGATATTGGAATTGCTGAAGGCGACACGGTTTATCTGACATTTAAGGCTGCGGCGGTTCACGTATTTTATTAATTTGGTATAAATGTCAGAAATCCAGATTTACTCTTATTTTTTGTGTATTAGCTACGTCCCAAATATCGCCCGAGTTTTTTGAAAGTCATTGCACCTGAATATTTGCCTGAGGGAGCACATTGCATCATTATACGTTTCACCAATCAATGTGGTAAAAAGAGCGGTCAGGAAGTCACGCGGGTGACCGTTGAGCGGTGTATTCAAAAACGGGTGTGGCACAATTATGATGACTAAAACCACGGTGAGAGATCTGATTTTTTGGCACTTTTTACCTCGGGTGCCGGGGGACACGTCTTAGGCGTATCTTCTGGTGCAGGATAGCGATACACGGGTCCTTTAAATCGTGACCCAAACCGGCTCTCGCCCGGCTTTGTATCCTCAACATCTGATGCCACCTCATGGAGAATGGCACTCGTGTTGTCGGCCTGATGGACGGCCCATGCCTCAACAG
>JAAYIO010000033.1 GCA_012523385.1 Methanomicrobiales archaeon | reverse complement strand
CCCCAGCACAGATCCGGTTAATGAAGATGGAGATCACACCGGAATAGGGCGATGAGGGATCCTGCCGCGGGCCATAGACATTGAAGTAGCGCAGACATATCGTCTTTAGCCCGTAGAGGTCAGTGAAGAGGTGGGCGTAATATTCACCCATCAGCTTCTGCGCCGCATACGGGGACTGCGGGCGGGGGGGTTCTGTTTCGTTTAAGGGAAGATTCGGGTTGTCACCGTAATTGGCCGCAGACGAGGCAAGCACCACCTTTCGGACGCCGGCATCCCGTGCGGCAACGAGGACATTGAGGGTGCCATCAACATTGACCGCATTCGACCCCACCGGGTCTGCCACCGACTTTGGCACCGAGGCGATGGCCGCCTGATGGAAGACCCCGTCCGCACCGGCACATGCCTGACGCATAAAAGAGAGATCCGTGATGCTGCCTGCAAAGAGCGTCACTGAGGAAAGCCCTTCTGCCCACCAAAGGTTCTCTTTCTTTCCGGTGGAAAAGTCATCCACTATCACAACAGAATGGCCTTCCTTTACCAGCGCCTCTGCCAGATGGGAGCCGATAAAGCCGGCCCCGCCCGTGACAACATACCGCATACAAAGATCTATATCGTTTATCATTAGAATAGGTGCCGAACCATCCCGTGCCGCCGAAGAACCGTTCCTTTAATCCGGAAGAGATCAAATACCGTTCTACCATGTCCAGAGTAGTCCGTATTCAGGAGGACGCCATCGATATCGCCCTCACCTACGGCCCCACCATATCAGAGGGCATCCGTGCAATGGAAGTACGGCTGAAACGGGCCGAACGAAATCAGCTCGATATTGAGGCGGTACGTATCGCCATCCGTGAAGAACTGGAGTCGTTTGGTAAATATTAACGGGTGAGACGGGTGTCGGATCATACCGTCAAAAAATACCCATAATTATCCGTAAAAAACCATACACTGAACGAATTAAGGCTTGTTACAAATTGTTACATGCCTACCCCAATCAGTTACAAATTGTAACACACGATAGTATGCATCAAAAACTCCCGGAACACGCCCATGCCTGCCCGCTCTTTGCCGAGTGGAAACTGACAGATGCCACCCGTGAGTTCAAGACAACGCTGGGCCTGCCGGAGACAAACCCCGTCACCCAATTTCCCCTCCCCGACGCACTCACGGATGCCATCTCTACCCAGCGGACAGACATCCGCTACCTCCCTCTCACCATCAGCGGCTGGCACCGCACCCGCCGGGGGTGCCGGTTCGTCTTCGGGATAACGGTCACCGCATCATATCCGCCCCTCACGGCAGTCTCAGAGGAATCAATACACCTGCCAGTCACCCAACCCCGAGGATACCTTACAACCCTTCAAAAAATGCACCGCCACGGCATGCCCCTCACCCGATCAGAATCCCTCATCGGGAACATTCTCGCAACCATATTCGACAGAAAAAAACACCAAAAAAACCACCGATGCCGTCCACTCTTACTCACCACCGACGCGACCCGTATCGCGCTCCCGGGGAAAGACACATATGACCTCCCGCTCGGCCGCCGCCTCTCACCTGAAGAGGCCAGATCAGAAGAGATACTCAGGCAGTCCCACACCGCGTACCGCATCGCCCGCGGGTATGAATGCACCGCACCATCCCCCACAAAAGCACCACAGACCTTCCTGACAGCAGACCTCCACCTCGGGCATCACCATGCCATCCGCTACTACTGTCGCCCCTTCCTCCCAGATGATACCGATACGATGGACACCGTTCTCATCATGAACTGGAACCACACCATCAGCCTCAGGGACACAGTCATCTTCGCAGGCGACCTCACCTACAAGGCTGACGGAGATACGACAGAGGCATACCGCTCCCGCCTCAACGGAACCATCACCTGGATCGAAGGAAACCATGACACCTGCCTCGAAGGCACCTGTCCGTCCCACACCATCCATGCAGACGGCAGAGAATTTTTGATCATCCACAACCCAAAACACGTCCCCGACACCTACCATGGCTGGGTGATACACGGTCACACCAACAATGCCCGCCTCGAAAGATATCCCTTCATCAGTTTCACCCATAAAACCGTGAACATCTCAACCGATGTCACCGGCTACCAACCGATTCCTCTGTCAGAAATACTCGCCCTCATCACCGCAGGCGAGGCAGCGGGCCGCACCGCACCCATCCTCATCCGGGAAATGCCGGCCAAAACAGATATACCACGATGACGCCATCCTCCTAGTATGACTGATACCTCCCATATGCTGAGTGAACCTGATAGTTACGCACTCCTGACCGAGTACGGCATCACCGTCCCCCGTCACGCAGTCGTACACTCCGCAGAAGAGGCAGTAGCCGCAGCAGAGCAGATCGGCTACCCCTGTGTCGCTAAGGTTCTCTCGCCCGATATAAGTCACAAGTCGGACGCCGGCGGGGTGCAGATACACATCCAGAACCCGGACGAACTCATCGCAGCGATTGCCCGCATCCAGACAAATATCCGCGAACGGGCGCCGGATGCAACAATCACCGGATTTGTCATTGCAGAGCATGCACCTAAGGGGCTTGAACTCTACATCGGCGGGAAACGCGACCCGGCATTCGGCCCGGTGATCACCTTTGGCACCGGAGGCACCCTCGTCGAACTGGAAAAAGACATCAGAATGCGGCTTGCACCCGTCTCACCTGAGGAGGCTGAAGGGATGATCCAATCCATCCGGAATTACCCCCAGATCAAAGGATACCGTGGTACCGCACCGCTGGATGAACCGGCGCTCATTGATGCCATCCAAAAAGTATCAACCCTTCTGATGAGCCGCCCCGATGTGGCAGAACTGGACATCAACCCTCTTATCCTTTTCAAAGAGGGGTTTTGTGCCGTGGATGCCCGAATCCTGATCCAGCCACCAGCACCCGCCGCGGCGTTCTCCCACCATCCCCTTCCGGAAGATTTCTTCCGCATCTCGCGTATCGCACTGGTCGGCGCCTCGGCAAACCCTGAGAAGATAGGCTACTCCGTCCTGAGAAACCTGCTCTCCTTCCACGGCACCGTCTACCCCGTGAACCTGAAAGGCGGGGAGATCTTCGGTAAGACCGTCTACCGAACCCTCAGAGAGCTCCCTGAGCGACCGGACGCCATCGTCATCGTCGTCCCCAACACCGTCGTCCCTGAGGTGATGCGTGAGGCAGGGATTCTCGGCATCCCCCTTGCTGTGGTCATCACCTCAGGATTCCGGGAGACCGGGAAAGAGGGCGCCATCCTCGAACAGGAAGTCGAGGCGATTGCTGAGGAATACGGTATCCGCTACATCGGCCCCAACTGCATCGGCCTGCATGTGCCGCGCCTCTCCCTGAACGCAACCTTTGATCCAAACTCCCCCAAAATCGGCCACACCGCCTTTATATCACAGAGCGGTGCTATCATCACCACCCTTGTTGACTGGAGCCTGTCGCGTGACATCGGTTTTTCTGCGGTATTTTCGGTCGGCAACCAGACGAATATCGACTTTGTGGACTACATCCATCTGGCTGCACAAGACCGCTACACCCGCACCATCGTCCTGTATATCGAAGAGATACGGGACGGCAGACGCTTCTTTGAAGAGGCAGCCAAGGTCACCCGCCAAAAACCGATCATCGCTATTAAAGCGGGCCGGTCTGTGGTGGGGCAGAAGGCCGCGGCATCCCACACGGGTTCCCTTGCCGGCAGCTATGAAGTCTATGAAGCCGCCTTCCGGCAGGCAGGCATCATTCTTGCAGATAACCTCTCTGACGCCCTCAGTCTCGCGATGCTCCTTGGTTCAGAGGGCTACCCGAAAGGCGAACGAACAGTAGTCGTCTCGAGTGCCGGTGGGTTCTGCGTCCTTGCATCGGATTATGCAGAAAAATATGGTATCGGGATGATTCCCCTTTCGGAGTCGCTCCTCGCCGATATGAACACCTTTATGCCGGATGGATGGAGCCGGCAGAATCCGGTGGATATGATAGGAGACGCCGGAGTCCGCCGGTTTGCGCTCTCATTTGACGCCCTCATGCGCCATCAGGATGAATGGGACATCACCTTTGTGATCTCGGTGCCGACCACTGCAATCGACCCCGTTCATCTTGCCACCGAGCTGGTGCGGTTCTCGCGCAGTACAAAAAAGATGGTCGTCGGATGCCTGCTCGGCGGAGAGAGCATGGCAGCAGGCGTGCGTATCCTCCGGGTGGCAGGGATCCCGAACTTTGAAGAGCTCGAAGACGCGTTCCGGGCCGTGGGTGCGGCCGTACAGCGGGAACAGGAGCTGAAGAGATAAGGGTGATCCGGTCTTTTCCCTTGCTATGAGGATGAGAAAAAACGGGTAAGGAACACCAGCAGGTGAGCGGGGTGATGACCTTTCCACCCCATCGCCGCCGTATGATAGCACTCACCATGGATATCCATTCCATCAGGTATTTATTTTCCCTCGTATACCTGAATCACTATGAACAAATCGAGGGTATCGGGTTTCACAAACCCGACAAAAACCGCATTTCTCATCATTCTTTTCATCGCAGGGCTCGCCATCATCGCCGCTCACCCGACCCTCGCTGCTTCTGCCAAACCCGGTCTCAGCGCAGCACCAGCTGAGATCAACATCACCAAAGCCATTGCAACGATGAATACGGCATTTGATGAAGGAAACTGGCCACGGGCCGCCGGGTATGCAGAAATAATCACCAATAATGATGAGAATGCACCCGCGGATGTCTGGTATACATGGGGGTATTCCCTCCGGAAGATGGGAAAATATGATCAGGCCCTCGTTGCGTCCTCCGTTGCCGTTGAAAAAGCACCCGATACCGCGGCGGTGTACCTGAACCGCGGATACGCCTATCTCGCCCTTGGTGAGTATAAAAATGGACGACTTGATGCGGAAAAGGCACTCGAACTCGATGCGATGAACGCCACGGCATACCATATCATTGCATCCGGTCTCCTGAAACAGGGTGACCCCCAAAATGCACTGGTTGCCATCAATACCGCTCTTACACGGGAACCAGATAATGCGCTGTATCTCAATACCAAGGGAATGATCTTCATGAAAATGAAAAAATATGAGGATGCCGTCATTACCCTGACCAAGGCAACGGAAGCGGATGGATATATCGCTCTTAGCCCGGATGCAATTTCTCCGGAAGATAATCTCATCGCCGCTCAAAAACTCTATGATGAAAACAAGGCGCCGGCTGGCCTGATCATCATTGCCGCTGTCGCCATTCTTGTCGCCGGGGCCGGGGCGATGTTCCTGCAAAAAAGGAAGTGAGCGGCACCAGAGAGGGGTGGCAGGAAAGAAACAAAATCTCTGCCAGCTCTCGACCTAAATCGCATATCTCAGTGCCTGCACTTTAGATACCGTTCAGGGGAAATTCCCCGAACCCGTGCGGCTGGCACGCACCCATACCGGTTCAATACCGCGGTATCAAAACAACATTAAAACTCAATACCTTTGCGGGCCCGCACACCGGCCGCATAATAATGTTTTATCTTTTTCATCTCGGTTGTGAGATCAGATGCGTCAATTAATTCAGGCGGAGCATACCTGCCGGTGCAGATCACATCAACGTGAGGAGCCCTGCCCGCGAGGGCAGCGATCACCTCAGACACCTCAACCATGCCATAATGGAGCGCCACATTGATTTCATCCAAGACCACCAGATCATATGCTCCGGACTTGAGTACATCAGCACAGGACGCCAGTCCTTCGCGGGCAGCAGAGACATCACACTCATCCGGACGTCCGTCAATGAACCGGCCCATTCCGTACTGGACAATGGTAAATTCCGGGAACGCTTCGGGAAGAGAGAGTTCTCCCGTCTGAATTCCTTTGATAAACTGAGCAAAATAGACCCGGTGCCCGGCCACAAGAGAACGAATGCTGACACCAAGAGCCGCTGTTGTCTTGCCTTTCCCGTCTCCGGTATAGACCTGAATGTATCCCTGTTTCATGCGAATATGTCTCTTTAATCAGTAAATGTCCAAATAAATTCCGGTTTGGAAGGAGTATGGGCAGATGTACACACTTTTTTCATGTTTTGCGGACCTCTGAACAAATCAGAGACCTATTTGGTATGCGTACGCATGTATGCACGATCTGCGAGGTCGAGTGCAGTATAGACACCGAACAGAACACCAACCATCACGAAGAGACTGATGATCTGATCCCCAAAATATCCCCGCGTCACATTCCCCGCGATTATTCCGGCACCAACAGAAACAAAAAGTTTACCTAATTCTATTCTGTCGAGACTAACCATAGGTATCTGTTTTCCCCTCCCGGAATTAAAGGTGTGTTTTCCTGTACCTATTTTCAGCCTGCCGGATTACCTCTTCCTGCACTTCGTGACGTATACCGATATGCCGTTTTAAGAGGATAGCGAAGGAGGGGAGTTCGCCCACATCACCAAAAAAACGAAATTAACCGCAGGATTTAGAAAAAAACCGTGTTTTGTGTCAGGCATTGTCACGACAACTATATATATTAACGGCGTTAATTAGATAGCATGCAAGAAATTAACACCGTTAACAACGCACGGCTGCCCCCCTCTTCAAAGCGGGTGTTAACCCTTCTCGAGGATGGAAAGCAACGGACATTCAAACAGGTCACCGAGGAGATAGACATCTCACCGCGTACGATCAGGTATGCCATTAAAAAATTAAAAGAGAATGAGCTTCTCATCGAGAAATTTAATTTCAGAGACGCCCGTCAGGTTCTCTATCAGATCAAGGACGTCACCAGGTCTGATGACGCGCAAAAGGCAACTGCATGAACCCGCCGTCCTGCGACATAATGATTTGTGATGAAATCGTCCGCCAGTATCTTCCGCAGATACGCGCTGAAGTGGTATCCAGAATGGTAACGGAACGAGGACTTTCTCAGAAATGTGTTGCAGGATATATGGGTCTCACCCCCGCGGCAGTTTGTCAGTACGTCAGCAGAAAACGGGGATGCAGATGCATGGAGATATCAGATGATTTAAACGAAGTCATTGACCAGTGGACATGGGCGCTTATAAACGGCGACAGAAGAGTGACGATCTGTGATATCTGCAGGTGCGTGCACAGAAAAAATAAATAAATAACCATTCTTCGGGTGTCCACCTAATCCAAATACAATTCAGATCTCTCCGGCAGTGAGACGATCACCTTTTTTTCACTCGATTCCACACAGACAGACACAAGTCCGATAATTAAACATCTTGTTTGACGATACCTCTGGGTATGAAGGATGCCTCTGTAATCATATATACGGATGGAGCCTCACGCGGAAACCCGGGAGATTCAGCGTGGGCCTATATGATACTGAATAACGGAACGGTTGTTGCCAAAAAAACCGAATTCTGTGGGTATGCGACCAATAATCAGGCAGAATATTTCGCGATTATCAATGCACTGTCAGATGCCGCAGAAAAGGGGTTCAAAAAGATCATTCTCTACTCTGATAGCGAACTTGTTGTTCGTCAACTGAAAGGTGAATACAAGGTCAGAGACAGCTGCCTGAGACAGCTGTATATGAAAGCGACAGGCATCATCAAGGCATTCGATTCGGTTTCTTTTACCAATGTACCGCGCTCTGACAGAAACATTGCCATCGTAGACAAGATGTGCAATGAAACACTGGACCGGGTAAAAAAAGGGGACAAGATACCCGTACCTGAGATATTTGACAGAGACGAAATTTGCCTCAGACCAGTGGGAATTGTCAGGTCATCCTATACCGGATTAAAGGATGCACCCCGGCAGGGACGGCTTTCAGAAGAACTTGCTGAGATTCATATCTTTCCCGAGTATGCGGATGCATTGCACACCATTGAGAAATGCACCCACCTCGTTGTGCTCTGCTGGTTTAACAAAGCAGAGCGTTCCATTCTCAGGGCAACACCACCCGGACAACGCGAAGAGCGGGGCGTTTTTGCCATCCGATCACCGGGACGCCCGAATCCCATTGCTCTTGATGTGGTTGATCTCGTGCAGGTCCGGGGAACAGTGTTAACCGTCCGCGGACTCGACGCCATCAATCATACCCCGGTACTGGATATCAAACCCGTCATTGACTTAGACAACGTTCAGACCACAAAAACAAAGTAGACACCAGCATACCCACAGAAAATGCGCAAATATATCCACCAGAATATTGGAACCATATATAGGTTAATGCAGGACGAATGAAAGAAATCATTCATACTTCAGATGAGAGATATATAGTACAAGGAATAAGTTAGGTGAATACTATGACTGAGAATACCAAAAAAGCAGAACCGGCATGTGATGGAAACTGTTCATCATGCTCTACCGCATCCACGTGTGATGACCCAGCTAAGAAAGCCCACGGGATTGAAAAAGTAAAGATCGATGTAAAACATATCATTCTCGTTCTTTCCGGCAAGGGTGGCGTTGGAAAGAGCACGGTTGCAACAAACCTTGCGATGTCCCTTGCAAACAAAGGATATAACACCGGTATTGTTGATCTTGACATTCACGGGCCAAATATCCCCAAGATGCTGGGTCTTGAAGACAAGCGACTTGAATCACGGGACGGAAAGACGATAGAACCCGTTCGCCTCACCGGAAATCTGGGCGTTGTATCCATGGCCTTTTTACTCCCGGACACAACAAGCCCGGTTGTCTGGCGTGGCCCCATGAAATTTACCGCAATCAAACAGTTCCTGGAAGACGTGAACTGGGGGGATATGGAATATCTCGTTGTTGACCTTCCGCCCGGCACCGGTGACGAAGCACTGGCTATTGCACAGCTCGCTCCCAACATCGATGGGGCAGTGATTGTCACAACACCTCAGGATGTCGCTGTGCTGGATTCAATAAAGGCGGTCAAATTTATTCAGCAGCTTGATCTGCGCGTCATTGGAATCATTGAAAACATGAGCGGAATGGTCTGTCCGCACTGTGGTGAGCCAATTGACCTCTTTGGAGAGGGTGGCGGGAAGAAAGCTGCAGAAAAACTCAACATCCCCTTCCTCGGCACAATCCCTCTCGACCCTGAGATGCGCAAAGCAGGCGATGAAGGCCGGCCGTTTATCATCAGAAAAGAAGGAGATGAACAGCACCGGATCACATGGGAACATGTTGACGCGGTCATGGACAACATTCTCAAAGAAATCAAAAAATAACCCCACTTTTTCCGCATCCATAATGATACCTGCCAATATTACGGTCAGAAACGAATAACATCGTAGACAGAGGAATAGTATTCCATGGATTATGACAGCCTTATGACCGGGAATGGAGAGGCACTTGAGATATACCAGATGCTTATTCCCTGTCTTGAAAACATTGATGAATTTCCTCTGCTAATTGAACCAATATACCTCAAAGCGATGGAGCTGAATGAAACCGACGCCGATCACTTCCGTTTCGGACTCGTGCGGCTTCAGGTATATGCGGATATTCACCGCTATGTAAACAGTGATGAGATGCAGAAAATGAAATACGTGGCCCAGATCCTTGAGAAGGTTGTATTTGGCAATCTCATGCTTGAAACACAACCATTTGCATCAGAATAACCGCGAGAACTATCAGCATCCCTTCCATGAGAGGGGTCCCTTTTTTATTTACAAGAGATAATGGAGTGACATACTTTCGAGGAAGAATATGTCATCATGGAAATGCAAGGTATGTGGCTACATCTACAATGAATCTGAAACCGCATCAAAAGTTCCTTTCACCGATCTGCCGCTGACGTGGAAATGTCCGGTCTGTGGTGCAGGAAAAGATGCGTTTGAGCGAATTGATGAGACTGATGTGCATACATCAGCCATTACAACCGTGTCAGATGTCATCATCTCTGAACTCGTGGCATGGGGCGTCACCCTGATCTTTGGTCTGCCGGGCACATCATCTCTGGGACTGGTGGATGCCATCCGGAAAAACGATGCGGTGCGGTATATCGTTGTCCGCCATGAAGAGAACGCGGCAATGGCCGCATCGGCATATAACAAACTGACCGGAAAAATTGCTGCCTGCCTGACCATTGCGGGCCCCGGTGCGACCAACTTAGCAACAGGATTGTATGACGCAAAGGAAGATCATGCATCAGTCATATCCATCAACGGACAGGTTGAAGCACAGTATTCGGGGCCGGGCGGTTTTCAGGAGATCGATCAGGATGCATTCTTCCGCCCCATTTCCGTTTATAACAATACCATCTATGACCGCGACCAGACCGTGCTCCTCCTCACCCGCGCCCTGAAATACGCTACCCTCCACAAAGGGGTCGCTCAGTTGTCCGTGCCAAACAATATCCAAAAGATGCCTCTTGATGTCAAAAAGTGTCAGAGAGAGACGTGCACGGATTCTTTTATATTACCGGATTTTGCCACTATCGCACGTGCTGCAGAGATGGTCAATGCGGCCAAAAATCCCACGATCATTGCAGGATGGGGGGCATTTAACTATCCGGAACACATCGCAACCCTCGCAGACAAGATAGGCGCACCCATCATCACCACCTTCCGTGCAAAAGGAATGTTACCGGACAACCATCCCTGGAATCTGGGGATACTGGGCAATGTGGGAACGCCCGCGGCACGGGAATGGGTCGATGAGGCTGATCTGCTGATCACCCTTGGGGTGGGATTTTCCAAACACACGAACGTCCCGCTCAAAATACCTATCCTTCAAATCGATATTGACCCCGTAAAACTGGGTATATCTCCCAAATCAACACCTCTCTGGGGGGATGTCGGTTTGGTTCTCACCGCTCTGGACCCGTTGATAAAAAAACGCACGACAGAAAAAAACCAAGAGAAAATAACCGCCATGAAAGCGGAGTGGGACAGACGACGGAACGAGGAAGCGGATAAAACCAAAAAGCCCATCCGGCCCCCGTACATCATGAAAATCCTGTCAGAAGTTATTCCTGAAGATGCCATTATCTCACTTGATGTAGGTGAACACCAATGGTGGTTTGGCAGAAACTTCCGGATGAAAAACCAGCGGTTTGTCATGTCAGGGTACCTGGGTGCAATGGGATTTGGTTTTCCGGGCGCTATTGCAGCAAAACTTGCCTGTCCGGAAAAACAGGTCTTCTGCATCACGGGTGACGGAGGATTTTCCATGGCGATGTCTGACTTTGTCACTGCGGTGAAATACCATCTGCCCATGACCGTCATTATTCTGAATAACCACGAACTGGGCATGATACAGGTGGAACAGATGATGGAAGAGTATCCGAACTATGGCACCGATCTCTATAACCCCGATTTCGCGGCATACGCAACCGTCTGCGGGGGAAAGGGAATTCGGGTAACAGAACCTGCCGAACTTAAAAATGCCGTCATCGAGGCAATGGAAAATAATTGCCCGACAATTATTGATGTTGAAACGGATCCGGTGAGATTTTACCGATAATCTATGACCAAAAAACCATCCTGCGGGCCTCAACCAGAACAATAAGCACCTCCTGTTTTTTCCATCGCCAGCAGGATACTACCAGAAAAAAAAGCAACGATTCATTAAGATTAACGGCGTTAATCGGTGCGATGTACCAGACATTCTTGTATGAATACAACAGAATAATATACAGTAATTTTTCATGCATCATCCCTGAAAAACTATTTCATGGCAATCAGTCACTGAAATGAACAGCCGGTTTTGACCTGAAAACGTAATACAATTACAAAATGTGAATAATCCATGTTCCTTCCAACCACCAAAAAAGAGATGAAGAGCCGCAATTGGGACCAGTGCGATGTCGTAGTGGTAACCCCGGACGCCTACATCGACCACCCCGCGTTTGCCGCCGCAGTCCTCGGGAGAATGCTTGAATCCAACGGATACCGGGTAGGTATCATATCCCAGCCAAAATGGAAAGACCCCCAGTCCTTCCTCGAATTAGGCATCCCAAAGATTGCTTTTGCCGTCTCCGGCGGTGCAATGGACTCCATGGTGATGAATTACACCGCGTCTAAAATACCGCGTTCAGATGATGCATACTGTGAGAAAGGAGAGGCATTTTTCTCGCAGAAAGGAGACGCCAAGAAATACCGCATTCGGCCAGACAGGACGATAAATGTCTATGCCAGCCAGATTCGGAGTGTGTGCCGTGACGTGCCCATCATCATAGGCGGCATTGAAGCATCGATGCGAAGAATTGCCCACTACGACTGGTGGTCAGATTCGGTACGAAAAAGCATTCTCTTTGATTCAAAAGCGGACATTCTCATCTATGGCATGGGCGAATACCCTCTTGTCGACTGTATCACGGCACTCGCTGAGGGTAAAACGCCGGACACCATGGAGATTCCGGGGACAGCCGTCATCCGACCTTCAACAGACGTGATCCCTGACGCTGTTATGCTCCCCTCATTTACCGATGTAAAAGAGAAAAAAGAAGCATTTAAAGAAGCTTTCACACTTTTCTACTAGAACAGAGACCTAAAACCACTGGTGCAGCCGCATGACACCCGCAGTCTGGTTCAGTTCCCCCGGCGTTTGCTGACGATGCAGGAGCTTGATGCAGTCTATGCGCTTCCCTTTACCCGAAAGCCACATCCACGCTACACCGATATCCCCGCGTTCAGGATGATCGAACATTCCATCACATCACACCGGGGATGCTACGGGCGGTGTTCATTCTGCTCCATTACCGCACATCAGGGCCCGGAGATTGTGTCCCGCAGTAAAAAATCGATCTTGCAGGAGGTGGAGAAAATTGCATCCAAACCCGGGTTCACCGGGACGATCACCGACATCGGAGGCCCTACGGCCAATATGTATGGATCATCCTGTGCCATAGGGGGATGCCGTGACCACGACTGCCTGAAAGAAGATTCGGCATGCAAGAACCTTGTTTCCGGCACCAAATATTACCGTGATGTGCTCAGACGTGCAGGAGAAATCAAAGGAGTAAAGCATGTGTTTATCAGTTCAGGACTACGGTTTGAGACGGTACTGATGGAAGATGCACTCATTCGCGCCTGTATCAGGTATCACACGCCCGGACGCATGAAAATAGCGCCCGAATCGGGCAGTGAGAAAGTACTCCATCTGATGGGTAAACCTGCACCGAAAAAATGTAAGATATTTCTGAAACGGGTCCGTAAAATTGCCGTATCAGAAAATCTGCCCCTGATAGTAGTACCCTACATCATTGCAGGGCACCCCGGAGAAGAAAAAGCTGAAACAGAAGAGACCATCCAGTTTCTGGCTGACGAGAAATTATACGGAAATGAGGTGCAGATATTTACCCCGACACCCCTCACCCGCTCGACCGCGATGTATTATTTGGGATATGATCCAATTACGGGAGAGGAAACCCCCACAGAGAAGGATACGAAAAAGCTAGAAGAGCGAAAATACAAAATAATCAGCGGTGACATCAATGCAAAAAGGCCTGAACCACGCAGATATGATGCAAAAAAAGGTCCGGCGACAAAACCCAGTGTGGCAGGGAAAAAGACGGCATCTCTCTCAAAATATCGCGAATAATTTATGTTCATTCATATTCAGCCTCATTTTTCAACGGCCTGCAGGTTCCATCAGAAACACTGATGGAAAAATACTATTTTTTTTGGTTCATTTTGAAAAGAGGATGCTACGATACGGGAGATTCGTACCCGAAAAAGGGAGAGAGAACGTCCCCCGAAAAAGGCAGTTAATACATCGCCAGATAGCGGTCAACTTCCCAGGGATGAACCGCCGTCCGGAATGAATCCCACTCCATCTGTGCAATACTATTGAGTCCATTTATCACATGGCTCCCTAACACGTCACAGATGAGAGGGTCTTCCAGAAGATCCCTGTTTGCCGTGATCAGATCACCGGGAAGGGTATCGATATGAGCCTTACTGCGCTCTTCAGCAGTCATCTCATAGATATTCTGAACTACCCCTGCAGGGGGGGTAAGCTGTTTTTTTATCCCATCCAGACCTGCGGCAAGGATTGCCGCAAAGGTCAGGTACGGATTACAGGTGGGGTCAGGACTCCTGAGTTCCATACGGGTACTATTCCCCCGCGGGGAAGGCACACGAATGAGGGCTGTTCTGTTCTGTGCACTCCAGCTTACATACACCGGTGCTTCATATCCGGGCACCAGCCGCTTGTAGGAGTTCACTGTTGGATTTGCGATACGGGTAATGGCCCGTATATGCAAAAGGACACCGGCAATGAACTGGTGGCACGTTTCTGAGAGCTGAAACGGGGCATCGGAGTCATAGAATGCGTTCTGTCCGTCCCGGAAGAGCGATGCATTGACATGCATTCCGCTCCCGTTGATGCCATACTTCGGCTTTGCCATGAACGTTGCATTCAGCCCGTTTCTAAGCGCAATAGATTTTGTTGCATACTTAAACGTGATGACATTATCAGCAGTCTTGAGCGCGCCCCCGTATTTAAAATCAATTTCATGCTGACTGTCCGCCACCTCGTGGTGGGAGGCTTCAATCTCAAACCCCATCCCGGTCAGTGCAAGGACGATCTGCGTACGGACATCCTCCGCCAAGTCTGCCGGAGCGAGGTCAAAGTAGCCACCGACATCCTGAGATACTGTGGTGGGCTTACCATTCGCATCAAGCCGGAAGAGAAAGAACTCAAGTTCAGGGCCGGTGTTGAACGTATATCCCATCTTTTCTGCTTCAGCGAGAGTTTTTTTGAGAATATACCGCGGGTCGCCTTCAAACGGTGTTCCGTTCGGAAGATACACATCACAGATAAACCGTGCGACCACCGACTCGCTGCCATTCCATGGTATCAGGGAGTAGGTTGAAATATCAGGTTTTAAAACCATGTCAGACTCTTCAATGCGTGCGAACCCTTCGATGGAGGAACCATCAAAGGAAATGCCTTCGGTAAGAGCTTTTCTGGCCTGGCAAACAGGGATAGCCACATTCTTCGGCAATCCCTGAATGTCAGAGAACTGCAGGCGGATAAAACTCACCTGATCTTTTGCAATCCTCTCTATTATTTCGGTCACATCGGTTGGCAATATCATGGACATTCGTAGCTTCGACATGGTATTTATAGCTATCAGCACAGTTCAGGATAAAATCCATATTCTGAAGGGATAGGTAGAGATATTCAAAGCGGTGCCATGAAATAAAAAGTAAATTGGGAAATAAAAAGAATCAGGGCATTTTATTCTGTCGCTTCAATGCACCGGCAGATGAAACTTTATGGAAAAATCCACTGATGAAATCCGCACATGCTTCATCCCAGCAGTCTGCACCCTTCCCAACGCTCCATTCTTTCTTCATCGTCTTCACTACATGCTTCCCCAGCTTTGCCGTGAAGATATCGTCTGAGGTGAGAAGATCATACACCGTCAGCCATTTTCGCATCACTTCAACGGCGTATCGTCCACTTTCATCGATAAACGGGCCGGAAAAAACATCCTGACCCAGATATTTATCCCGGAACTTTTCGGCATTCACCCCATTATCCACCGGCGGTCCCGTATGCTTATGCAGGAAAGGGAGCTGGTCAACCAGCATTTCAAAGAACAGATAACAATGATTGTCACCCATTGCCGTATCATAGCGGTTTACCACAAACCCATGCCGTTCAAGGAGACCCGCTATACCTGCCACACTCCTCCTGAGCTGGGGAACAACAATATCAGGAATCTGGTTGGGGGTCTGAAACCGGACACAATAAAACCCGGTTCCACGCTCGGTCAATATCTGCTCAAATTCGTTCTGCGTAATTCCCTTTTTGGCTGGGTGAAAGAAATATTCCATGGACGGTGCTTCAGCATACCCCCGACAGAGTTCAATAAATTCCCCCATCTTGGCCGGGGACACCGATGCCGCCACATTCCGGTTTGGATCAACCGGATCAATAACAATCAGAGGGTCCTCGAATTCTTTGCCCTGATGGCCCGCAATATCAATGGTCTGTCCCGTCTGCCAAAAACGGCCAGCTTCGATCAGAGGACGAAACCCTCCATATGTCAGGACAAGAAGTTCACATAAATATCCCGCAAACCCTTCCGTCATCAGATCAGAGCCATAGACCCCGCCTGCCTTGGAAAACTGTTTCATTAAAAGAACATCATCCTCAAGACCACCGATATGGGACTGGATATAGCGGGCGTGAAACGGTGTCCGGTCAACAGCGCTTTGAATCCGTGCAGCATCCGTCACTGCATAGCAGGGAACCAAGTCCACATCATACCCGGATATTGTTGTATTAACATACGGGTGTTCCGCATATTTTTCCACATACTGGCCGCCAAAACGCGATGCAATCGATCGTCCGAGAATGAGGCCTTGTTCTTCGAGCGCCTGCCGGGGAAGCTCAGGTGGATAAAGCATGAACACATCAATGTCACGATCACCACTGACCCAGGTATTTCGTGCGACCGAGCCAACAACCATCCCCTTTGCCGTTCCGCTTTCATTTACTGCATTTAAGAGCATGTCCGCAACAGCACATATATTCTCAATCTCCTCTATTTTCGGACGAATTCGGGAGAGGACTATTTCTTCAGTTTCATTTCTCAGATTCATGCCTTTATCTCCATAATGTCCTCATATATTGGCCCGCGCGGGGTGAGCGTGTTTTTTTTAAGCATAATGGTATCGATTGTCATCTGCCCAAATGTACGCCCCGATACCGCTTCCACCGCAACGCGTAGTGAGGAATCATAGTGTTTGATGCGGCAGAGAGTCACATGAGGAGTAAATGTTCGGTCTTCGGGTGCGATGCCGAGAGAAGAAAGCAGAGAATCCAGTTCGGCCACGATTGTCTCACCCCACCCGTTATCAGATACATTAGCCCAGACAATGCGAGGGCGTTTTTGGGGATGGAGCTCCACTCCGGATACTGTAATCACCGCTGGCTTAAATGAAAATGCAGACATTTTTTCCTGTATGCGATGCATCACGTCATCAGAAACCTCTCCCAGAAACCTGATCGTAATGTGTGCAAGCGCGGATTCAACACAATTGATTGTTGCATCACTCTCTTTGAGAATGTCCTGCACCGCACTACATTGATTCCTGACATCATCCGTGAGTTCAACAGCAAAAAAAGCCCGAACCATATACTGATACTATTGTACGGTTCATCACATAGGATTACCCATACCATCCACTCCCCCTCTTCCCGGAAAGATCAAACGAGTGTTATTTTTACATAAGAAACAAAACAATGGTATACGAATCCATGGGGGATTTTTTTCTGTGACAGATGCAGCTAAGATCAATGTGTACACGCTTGAAAACTGCCCAAACTGCGAACTCCTCAAGGAGTACCTGAATGAGGCGGCTCTGCCATATACCATCCGCAATATGATGGAAGCAGAGGCATTGACAGAACTCAGAATTAATAGTATATTCGTCCGTGAAGCACCTGTTCTTCAGGTTGGGACAACGTTTCTGATATCAAAAGACCTCTTTAATGCCACCGGCGTTCGCGGGGATGTCGTTGATGCATTGATTCGGGGAGATTAAATGCCAAAAAATCCCCGTCGTGCAGAGGCTCAGCAGACTCTGGATGGCTTTTCTGTACCAACGCTTCCCAAGGTCAGAACATCAAGGGGCCATATTGTAGAATGGGATCGGGAACGAATCGTCAAACAGATTCTCAACGAAACCCAACTTGTCGAGACATTTTATGGAGGCGAGGGTGCAGATGAATCGCTTGCACGCGAGATTGCACTGGATGTTGAAAACAAGATCAAGAAACTCAGATTAACATCTCTTTCCGGCCCGTTAGTCAGAGAGATTCTCAATAGTACCCTTCTTGAGCGCAATTTGATCAGTTACCGGAATGTATGCACCCGCGTCGGTACACCGGTCTTTGATGCACATTTAATCGATGTTGGCCGGGGATTTGAGGCGCATGACAATGCAAACCTGCAGGAAAATGCAGAGACATCGCATAAAAAGAAAGCCGATAAAATCAGTAAAGAGCAGTACCTGCTCCAGTTGCCTCCGGAACTGGCTGATT
>JAAYIO010000032.1 GCA_012523385.1 Methanomicrobiales archaeon | reverse complement strand
TGAGAACAGCTGCGGCCATATCATCCCGGGTAGATTCTTCCGGCATGTTAATGGTCTTTGATATGGAGGCGTGGACATGCTTCTGGAAGACCGCCTGCATAAGGATGTGATCCTTCCAACCGACGTCCATCGCCGTGCGGAATACCTGTCTAAACGATTCCGGAAGCCATGCGATATCCTGTACAGTGCCTGTTTTGTGGACATGTGCCACGACCTCATGGAACTTTCGTTCGCATTCATCAGAGGATGCCCCTGATCCTGCAAGGGTCTTTTTGAGTTCGGTTGCAAAGATCGGGTGAAGAATCTCAAACTCCTTTCCCACAGTGTTTTTCCGGGTGTAGGCAAAGGAGAATACCGGTTCAATCCCGCTGGAACAGTTTGCCAGAAGAGAGATGGTTCCGGTCGGGGCAATTGTGGTGAGTGCGGCATTTCGCATCGTCTGTTCGCCCCAAACACTCCCTTCCCATGCAGGGAAGACGCCACGCTCCTCAGCGAGGAGGTGCGATTCATCCACCGCCGTTTCCGTGACAAGCGCCATCACGTGTTCACAGAATGCCCGCCCTTCTTCAGCGTCATAGGGAATGCCCAGAAGGAGGAGTGCATCATGGACGCCCATCAGACCCAGCCCGGTCTTTCTGGTCTTCTCGGTTGCCTCTTTGATCTGGGGGATTGGGAAGCAGTTCCTGTCGATTACCGCATCAAGGAACCGAACTCCGATGCGTGTGGTCGTCTTTAACTGCTCTTCATCGAGTTGTCCGTCCTTCACGAAGAGTGCCAGATTTATCGACCCTAACACACAGCTCTCAAAGTGCAGGAGGGGCTGTTCTCCACAGGGATTCGTTGTGTCAATAGGCCCGAGGGCCGGGGTCGGATTGAAACGATTGATCTCGTCATAGAAGAGCACACCGGGTTCTCCATTCTTCCATATCCCATCAATCACTGCGTTCCAGATGGCGCCGACCGTAATCTCTTCGCCGGAGTAGGGGTGGGTCATCCACACCTTCTCCATCTCTCCCCGTTCAACCGATTCCATGAACGCGTCGTTCATCATCACAGAGATGTTGAAATTACTGACCTTCCCTTCCACAGTCTTTGAACGGATGAACTCCAGAATATCTGGGTGCCAGACATTGAGAATCCCCATGTTTGCCCCACGGCGTCTGCCGCCCTGTTTAATGACCTCGGTTGCTTCATTAAAGATGTTCATGAAGGAAACCGGGCCGGATGCGACGCCCTCTGTCGATAGGACAGGGGCTGCCTTGGGGCGGATATTTGAGAAATTATAACCGGTTCCGCCGCCGCTCTTGTGAATAAGGGCACCCCACTTGAGCGCGTCAAAGATCTCGGGAAGGGAGTCCCCCACTCCGAGGGTAAAGCAGGCAGAGAGCTGGCTAATTTCAGTACCGGCGTTCATCAGGGTCGGTGAGTTCGGAAGGAACCGGAGTGAACGCATCTCTTCAAAGTATGCAGCGGTCTGTGCCTCATCCTCTCCAAGGGCGAGAGCGACACGTCTGCACACATCCTCAAATGTGGTCTCGCCGCTCCGGAGATACCGCGCACTTAGTATACTATCAATAATTGAATCTGTCATCGCTATCTGATCCATTAGGTAAAATGCAGGGAAACTGCTGGTCTTTGTATCATCTGCCCCGTACATGAGCAATGTGCGGGACAGATGAATCTTTTCGTCTGCTCGAGATTATGGTGCGGCGTTCGTCTGCATCGATGGTATATCAGTGGGGGCCGCACTTACCATTCTTCCCGAATACGGGCCGCGATATAGGGTTAACGGCGTATTCCAGCCAGCCTTCACGCTCTCGTGTGGATGATATTAGGAAGAGTTGTTCCCATTATGTTTGTTAGTAAGTATGTAAGATACTGGGTAGAGACACTATCCTGTGAGGTTCGCCGGAGGAGATACATCATCTGTGTCCTGCTTTAATTCACAGCAGTATAGACTGAGATCAGATTTTTAGCGTCTGAGAACATGTCTGGTTTCCTGCACCGTCCTACATGCATGCCGCACCTCAGGGCATATCCGATCCCTCATACCGCGCCCCCTCTGTTCCTTGTTGTCTTGTTTGGATGATGGTGCCGTAAGACGGGCACCTAACAGGAGGAAACTGAGTACCGGGGACACTATTTTTTAGATCCACTGCTTCTTTCTGAAGTACAGAACCATAATTCCGGCCGTAACAACCATTGCAATGATCGAAGCCGGATACCCATATTCCCACTGTAATTCCGGCATTGATGCAAAATTCATCCCGTATATGCCAGCAATAAAGGTCAGGGGGATAAAGATGGTTGCAATGATGGTCAGAATCTTCATTACTTCATTCATCCGATTGCTCAGGGTTGAGAGATAGATTTCATACAATCCGGTGGACATCTCCCGGTATGACTCCAAAATATCATTTAACTGGTAAAGGTGATCGGACACATCATTCAGGAATATTTCCGTCCGTTCGGATATGAACGCCGGTTTAATTCTGATAAGCCCCGTGATGGCATCCCGGAGAGGCCAGACCAGTTTTTTCATATTGAGGAGATTTCTCTTAAGGGCATAGATCTCCCCCATAACATCGGAGTCTGTCCCACCAATTATCCGGTCTTCAAGGCCTTCTATTTCCTCTCCAATTCGGTCGAACACAAAGAAATAATTGTCAACGACGCAGTCTGCAAGGGCATACATCAGGTAATCTGAACCCAGTTTGCGTAGACGCCTTTTTTCGTCAAAAAGCCGGGCAATAATCCCTTTGAAGATGTCACTCTCCCCCTCCTCAAACGAGCAGACTATTTTGTCGGTTAAAATTATACTTAACTGGGCAGATGATATAGTTAGATTATTTTTATCTTCCGTCCCTGCATTAGGGCTACTTTCTATCCGAATGATTTTGAGAACCATAAACAGGTATTCGTCAAATATTTCATATTTTGGTCGCTGATTGGTATTCAGGATATCTTCAAGCGTTAATGGATGGAGAGAAAGCAGAACGCCAAGCTGTTTTATCTGTTCCAGATCGGAAAGACCGGATACCTTAATCCAGGCAAATTGATCCTCACCAGGAAATGATTCGGCGGCGGTATCCAACTGTTCTTCTTTTATAAAATCCTGATTATATACAAAATACCGAACCTGTGTCGGTGAAGGATCCCGGTCACCCACATGGACCAGGGCTCCCGGGGGAAGCCCGGATTTCGAAGACTGGGACACTGCAATTTTCCGGTTCGGTTTCATAGGCGTACATCTTATCCGACAGATGAAATATATATCTGCAAAAAATGCGGGGAACAGGAATGGTAGCAATGGACTTTAGCGATGAGAAGACTCGGTTTTCCCATGGTTTCAGGGATTACGTTCCATCTGCCTTCCATCCAAACCCATTCCCTTCCACTTTGTTTGGTTGGGGTCGGGAATGACTGGAATATCGGTCTGCTGAGGATATTTCTTTAAAGATTCCATGACCTGCCACCCACTGTCACATACTGCGAAGCATACTCTTTTTCAGGATTGTTTCAAGGGAACCGGTGAGGAGGGCAACAGTGAACTGTCTGCATCCGGTGCAACCGACCGTAATCCGTTCACGCTATGTATTGGCCATGTGTCTGATGCAGAAAGAGAAAGGGAAATTTATAGGTACAATATTGATAGTAACTCGTAATACGGATAGTAACTCGTCATCACTATCCATCTGGCTAATGCTAAATCTTCCCCGACTAAACTCTATTTGATACAAAAAACTGGCCGATTATAATTAATAGGATTTCACGATGACTAAGATCAATGCAAAACCATTTCTCAAGTGGGCAGGGGGAAAAACCCAGTTACTTGATGAATTCTCAAAACGGATACCAAAAGAACTCAAAGACGGTGAGATATCAACATTTGTAGAACCATTCATTGGCGGAGGAGCAGTTTTTTTTCATTTTAATAGTACATTTTCATTTGATGAGTGTCACCTCTATGATATAAATGAGGAGTTATATCTCACATATAATGTCGTCAAAAGGGATGTGGACGACCTCATCGAATGTCTCCATAATCTCACCGAAACATTCCTTTCAAAAGAAGAAGAAGGGAGAATAAAGTATTTTTATTCCATACGCGATGAATTCAACCGCACAAAACAGAGTATCAATTATAATACGTATGCTAAAACGTGGATACCAAGGGCATGCCAGTTACTATTTCTGAATAAAACCTGTTTTAATGGCTTATTTCGAGTAAATTCTCAGGGGGGGTTCAATGTACCTTTTGGCCGGTACAAAAACCCGAAAATTGTTTATCCGGAACTGTTGAGAAGAGATGCTGAACTATTGCAAAATACGACGGTCCATCTTGGTGATTTCGCAAACTCATCACATTACATTACAAAGAATTCATTCGTGTATTTTGACCCTCCCTATCGACCATTAAGCCCTACCGCCTCATTTAACCATTATTCTAAAGGAGGATTTGACGATGCCGACCAGCGGCGTCTTGCAGAGTTCTTTGCAATATGCGATAATAAAGGTGCAAAACTCCTTTTGAGCAACTCAGACCCAAAAAATATCAATCCTGATGACGATTTCTTTGATGTCCTGTATGCAAATTATCACATCGAACGGGTTCCTGCGAAAAGAATGATCAATTCTGATGCGAGTAAGCGGGGAGAGATCAACGAGATTATCGTCACGAACTATTAATTTTGGATTCTAAAAGGCATCATAATTGATTATTATATTAAAAAAACATAGCGTTTAGAAAAAGATTCAAACACAAAAATTACGCCCCCAACAGGACTCGAACCTGTGACATTCTGGTTAACAGCCAGACACTCTACCAACTGAGTTATGGAGGCATGCACAACCTGTGTGCTATACAAGGTCGCATTGAGGGTTAATAAATATTATCGATTAGTACCGTTCTCTTCACGCATTGATTCGAGAAGAGCGATGATGGCATCAATCTCTGAATAAAGAGTTTCAATCCCTTGTTTCGCCGCTTCTGTCACTATTGCGCCCACTGGCGATGCCTGAATATACCCCTGTCCTTCAAGCACCTTCAGAGAGTAGCGCACACGATGAGCAGGTAGTCCCGTGAGTTCAGCCAGTTTCATTATACCAATCGGCTGATTCTCTGCTACGATGCGCACCACCCTGAGATGCCGCTCAACCAGTTCTACTTCTGAAAGAATCTTCTCAAGCATCAATGTCGCCTGTCTGTTCCCCGGCAGAAACGGATATCTCTGTCTCTTTTGCCGGTTTCCCGGAGGTATCGTCCTGGGCCATCAGCCATTTCTTGTCATTCATATAGGCTTTTCTGAAATAGAGCGCTAAGAGAATTGCCGATACGCCGCAGATAACTGCAATATAGTGGCTGTAGCTGGTAATTTCCAGGAATGTAGCAAGGATTGACAGTGCTGCGAGAAAGAAAATTGCATTCAGATCCATGGTGAGCTTTGCAAATTTCATCTTGAATATCTGCTTCGCTGACTCGTCCATTATCCATACATCAACTCGTCAGGATAAAAGTACTTGTGCTTTGCTTTGCAATGATCAGTCATGGAGACACTCAACGAGGCCATAGAGAAGGCAGAGGCGGAAGCCTACGTCATCTATGCTTCCTCACAGGACCCGGATATGCGGTACCTGACACAGTTTGTCACATCTGACCCCTTATTTTATATTCAAAAACGGGGAAAAGAGGGAATCCTCATTGTACCACAGATGGAACTCGAACGGGCGCAAAAAGAAGCCTCCTGTGGAGTGATTTCCCGCGGCGATGCTCAATTCTTTAAATTCCTCGAAGATGAGGTTAGCCCCCGCCGGGCCGCTGCCCGTATGGTATTTGAATATGCGGGCGGAGATCTCATTGTCCCCCGTTCATTCCCGTTAGGCATTGCAGAAGATATCAGGTTATTTTGCCGCGTCACTGTTGACACGGATACGGTGGAAGAGATGCGGGCGATAAAAAGCCCCCGCGAACTTGATGCAATCCGTACAGCACAGGAACGCACCAATGAAGTGATGGCTTTTGCTGAGAATATCATCCGCCATGCATCCGTGCAGGGAGAAGAACTCTGGTATCAGGGAACCCCCCTCACCTCAGATTACCTCAGGCGTGAGATGCACTGCTGGCTTCTCCGCCATGGGTATATGGCCCGCGACACGATTGTCTCATGCGGAAAGGAAACCGCCCAACCACACAACATCGGCTCAGGCACCCTCCTCGCAAATGAACCGATTCTCATCGATGTCTTTCCGCAGGACGAAAGAACGGGATACTATGCGGATATGACCCGAACATTTGTCAAGGGAGAACCATCCCCGGAGATACAGGAGATCTATGACACCGTCCGCGATGGCCAAACACTTGCAGAAGAGATGATTCGACCGGGCATCAGCGGTGCAGAGGTGCACAATGCCGTACTCGACCATTTTACCGAATGTGGCTATGTCACAGAGGATGAAGGTTTCATCCACAGCCTCGGCCACGGGGTTGGTCTCCAGATACACGAAAACCCCTCTCTTTCCCCGCGGGGCGATACTCCGCTTGAGGCAGGCCATGTGGTCACCGTTGAACCTGGCCTCTATTACCGAAAGATTGGGGGGGTTCGGTTGGAGAACATGGGTGTTATAACCAAAGATGGTTTCGTCTGTTACACGAAATATAAGAGGAGACTGATCATATGAACGACGATATTTTATCCCATTATATGGAAGCCGGAGCCCTTGCAAAGCGGTTCCGTGACAAAGCGGCGGCAATGGTTGTCCCAGGCGAGTCAATTCTGGAGCTGGTAGACACCATCGAACAGGCCATCCGTGATGAAGGTGCAGGGATTGCCTTTCCCCTCAATATATCAATAAACGAGGATGCAGCCCATGATACTGCCGGACCGGGGGACGAACGCCTCTTTTCAGAGGGGGATGTAGTAAAAGTAGATCTTGGAGTCCATATCGAAGGATACGTCGCAGACACGGCAACAACGGTAGACCTTGGTGACAACGCTCTCTTAGTGGAGGCATCACGGGCAGCCCTGAATGCAGCCCTTGCACTGGTCCGCCCGGGAGTTACCACGGGTGAAATGGGCACCGTTATCCAGCATGAGATCGAGTCACGAGGTTTCCGACCGGTAGCAAACCTCACCGGACACGGACTTTCACACTTTTCACTCCACGGAGAACCCATGATCCCAAACATTTCTATGAACGGCGGCGCGGTCATTAAAGAGGGCATGGTATTTGCGGTTGAACCCTTCGCGTCAAGCGGCACCGGAATGGTCTCTGACAGCAACCGAACCCTAATCTATAGCCAGATTGCCAGCCGAGGAGTACGGCTTCCCTCGGCAAAACGGGTAATGGATCAGATCCAGGATCGGCGCTCCCTTCCCTTTGCCAAACGATGGCTGACAGGAGATAAGATCGATCTTGCCCTCTCCACACTCAAGAGAAGCGGTGTCGTGCGGGGCTATCCGGTCCTTCATGACTGTTCCGGGTCACTCGTCTCTCAGGCAGAGCATACCCTCATTGTCACCGAAGATGGGTGTGTGATAACCACCCTTTAGCCAACCTTTTTTGTTCTCTGCGTAGTACATCTCCTGTTACGCATGTCTGATGACGCTAATTCAATGGTTCTTAACCTCATGGAGATTCTTCTGACGGCCGCAGTCGCCAATGAAATCCTCGAGATTACGAAGAATGATCTCCCACAGAAATTACGGAAAATAACCGGAATGTCCGGTGCAGCGTCAGAGTTCAAACGCCCGATGGTGATTAGTGAAGGACTTCTCGACCGCGAGATGGGTGTGAAGGGTGCCTATGAACACCTGCGCACAAATCCTTTCGTTGATTATGACGATTTTGGGCAGCGCCTCTCTATCACCGCGCTTGCACCGGCGGTTCAGTGGTTTGTAAAGAAAGGGGGAGGAAAATGTGTGGAAAAAAATCCTGCACTTGCGCTCTACGCAGAAAGAAACAAGATCGGGAACTTCTCCTATCAGGAAGCACTGAAAAAGAATGGACGGTTTGAAGACTCGGTCGAGTATATTGAAGCAAAACTGGCCCCGATCGTTGCTGAGTCTGAAGAGATGCGCAATGCGCGTGACCTGATCATCATCTATGCACCGGATGAAATGGAATACAGCATGGACAATCTGGTCTGTACCGTAGGGCAGCAGGACGCGATTAAAAAGATCGGTGTGGCATTAAAAAACCGTGATTTCCTATGCGAACACCGGATATACGAGTTTGGGAAACTGCTCTTTGTAGGGCCACCGGGAACCGGAAAGACATCCCTTGCCCTTGCATTGTCCCGCGAACTTCATATGCCCCTCCTCGAAGTCCGTCTTGCAATGATCACCTCTCAGTACCTGGGCGAGACATCCAAGAATATCGACCGTATCTTTGAACTGGCACGGCGCCTCTCCCCGTGCATCCTCTTTATTGATGAGTTTGACTTTGTAGCAAAATCCCGTCTCACCGATGACAACGCGGCAATGAAACGGGCAGTGAACATGCTCCTCAAAAATATCGATATGGTGAGTTTCGTCAAAAATGGCGTGCTCCTCATCGGGGCAACGAACCACCCATCGCTTCTGGATGAAGCAGCATGGCGACGCTTCGATGATGTGGTGGAGTTCCCCATGCCGGACTGCGCAATGCGCCGTGATATCCTGCGCGCGGTCACATCCCTGATTGAATGTGAATGCGACTTTGATTCCGTTGCTGAACAGACCGAAGGATTCTCTGGTGCAGACCTGCGGATGATGATCAAAGAAGCGATCATTGCTGCCCTTATGGACGAACGCCACAAAGTAACCGCGGAAGATGTCGAAATCGGCATGCAGAATCTCAAAAACCGTCACGTTATCCGGAGCAATATCTGACGATTAGGTGAATTGGGGAATGACTGTTACTATCACACTGCTTGGAACCGGTGACACCACCGGCACCCCTCTTCTCGGGTGCACCTGTCCGAACTGTATTGAAGCCGCCGCATCCGGAACAGAACGCCTTCGCACCTCTCTTTTGGTGGAACATGAAGGGTTCAATCTCCTCATCGATACATCACCGGATCTCCGCAGGCAACTGCTCGATGTGGGTTCACCCCATATCGATGCAGTCCTGTGGACGCACGGGCACTATGATCACTTTGGCGGGTTTAACGATTTTTACCGGGTGCAGAAATATCCTCCCGGATACGGCGCCCCCGAGGTGGTGGCATATATGCAGAAGCAGTTCCATTTCATCCCCTTTACTGCCCACCCACAGGAGCCCTATGTGCCGTTTGTCATAGGCGGCCTGAGGATTACCCTTGGAAAGGTGAATCACCCTCCCACGCCAACCTATGGCTTACTCATTGAAGACGGAGATACTCGTATTGGATATACAGCAGACACCAATCCCGACATCCCGCAACGTACGAAAGATCTTCTGGACGGGTGTGATCTTTTCTTTGCGGATGCTCTTTTTCCCAATGGAATCCATCATCCAAAACATATGAACTATTCAGAAGCAATCTCCCTTGCACGTGAATTGAATGCAAAAGATTTCCGTCTGGTTCATCTCTCACATAAAATCGGGTTAAACGACCCACATATCGGATATGACGGAGATACGTTTGTACTCTGACACAGTTATCGTTCATTTTTCCAAAAAATGGTAGTGCCTTTCTGCTCTGGACAACCAATATATATTTACCCACTCGTTCACAAAACTATAAGGTACGTATGGAAATTAAAATTCTTGAACTCAAACCCGGCATTGTAAAAATTCTCTTTGTCGGTGAGAGTCACACCTATATGAACGCCCTGAATCAGCAGATTCTCATGGACCCCCGTGTGGACGTTTCATCCTATAACCCTAAGTACGATTTCACTGACCCGGAACTGTTAGTCTCAACAAAAGACGGTGTAGACCCCTTTGTGGTCATCATTGACGCAGCCCGTCAGATCAGTGCAGATTGCGCTGAATTGTTAGACGCAATTCAGCAGTGCTAAACATATCATATCCTTTTTTCAGCCTTTTTTTCTGAACCTCATCCGTCTCACAGAGACGAGAGAGGAATGTAGTCAGACAAAAACAGCGATTACGCTGAGGGTTACAACGCAAGTGCTACCGAGATGAAACCCAAGAAATACTATAAAAAAGAGAAGGGTAGGTTATACCCGTTCAGTAAAGACAATCGAACCCGCAACACGGGTGATACGAATCTCCAGTTTCTGTCCGGGTTTTGCACCGGCTACATACATGGTGTATTTGCCGATTCTGACCACGCCATCGCCGCGCTTTGATATGGACTGGATCTCCACTTCCATCTCTTTGCCTTCTTCCAGTTGATTTGCCACAGATTCAGGGCGGGCACGTCTTTTTCTGACCGGTCGGTGACTGCCACAGGCATCACACTTCAGGATCATAATACGGTCTTCCTTTATCAAACGGGTGTCAGGCTTTCCACACTCAGAACACATGACATAATCCTCGGTATATTTAACTACCAGATTTTTGATCAGCTCAATCTCAAACTTACCATTAAAGACCGCACGTGTTCCTTCTAACTTGCCGGAGGTTCCCAGTTCACCCAGCAAAAACTTCATCAGGTGGTCAGGTTCACGGCGAAGAACTGAGGCAATCTCTGCGAAATTTTCAAGAATGGTATTTTTACCCTCATGAAACACCTTTGCCGGAGGTACAGTAAACCGTCCCTCATCATCCGAAGTCCCGGTGATATTTTCATAGGCATGGTCAAGCAGCGCTTTGTATGGGTCGGTCATGCAGGTACCGTTTGTATTCTACTGACTTAATAGTGTTTTTTGCGCCTCTGGGTTACACCGCTCGGATTTTCTATCCTTTTTGCCGAGCAGGCGGATGCAGAATGCTGTATGCGCACAATTAATAGCGCAGATGTCTAATTATTTTGATCATGGTATCAGCCGGGGACCTTGCATATTTGGAAGAAAAACTGAAGCGGTCTCTAACTCCGCTTGAACACGCCTGTTTCGAAAATCTCTGGAGTGAACACTGTAGTTATCGTTCGACCAAGGTATTTCTAAGGACGCTCCCAACTACGGGAGAAAACGTCCTTCTGGGGCCGGGTGATGATGCGGCCATTGTGAAATATTCAGATAATATTGCACTCTCAATTGGTATGGAATCTCACAATCACCCCAGTTATGTGGATCCATACGGCGGGGCTGCGACCGGAATCGGCGGCATGGTTCGAGACATCATCTCTATGGGTTCCCAACCAATTGCACTCATGGGCCCTCTTTATTTTGGCCCCATTACTGAGGAAAAGAACCGCTATCTTCTTACGCATGTGGCGCGGGGCATCGCCGATTATGCCAAATGTATTGAGGTTCCGGTTGTGCGGGGAGAAGCGGTATTCGACGAAGGATACTCCGGGAATCCTCTTGTTAATGTTGTCTGCGTGGGAGTTGTGGACCCCAAGAAATACCTCACCGCCCGCGTAAAGAAACCCGGCAATCGGCTGGTGCTCTATGGCGCGTTCACCGGAAGAGACGGTCTTGGCGGAGCATCGTTTGCCTCCCGCGACCTTTCGGATGATACAGAGAAAGAAAACGGGTTCGGTAAGCAGGTATGCGACCCTCATACCGAAAAGATGCTTATCGACGCAACCATGGAGATGGCCGCCACCGGAAAGATCGTTTCATGCCGTGACTTAGGTGCGGCGGGACTTGCAGGCGCATCATCGGAGATGTCCGCAAGTTTTGGTGCCCGCATTATGGCGGATGCCGTTCACCTGCGCGATACAGGGATGAATGAGGTGGAGATTATGCTTTCCGAGTCGCAGGAACGGATGCTCATGGAGGTCACAAAAGATGACATCCCCGCACTTGCGGCCATCATGGAGAAGCACGGCTTAGAGTGGCGCGATATTGGTGAAGTCATTAAAGAAAAGCACTACATCGTCATTTTTAAAGATGAGGTAGTCTGTGATCTGCCGATTGATCTTCTGACGGAGGGAGCACCGGCAGAAACATGGGCATCCCTTCCCTATTCGCACGAGCGCCCCTATGAGGCTCCCAAAAAGGGTCTCAAAGAACTCTGTCTTGCCGTGCTCTCCCATCCGGATGTGGCAAGCAAAGACTGGCTCTCCAGCCAGTTTGATCATGAAGTGCAACAGCGAACCGTGTCTACTGCAGGCGGCGCCGCGATTCTTCGGCTCGGAGATGCAGCCCTCTCTCTCTCATGCGGCTGTTCCCCCCGGCATATTGAACTGAGACCCTACGAAGGGACGGCGAACGCCGTCTATGAGAATGCGGCCAACCTTGCATGTGTCGGCGGTACGCCTCTCTGTGTAGTTAACTGCCTTAACTTTGCAAGCCCGGTTCACCCAGAGGTCTACTGGCAGCTGGGTGAGGCGGTTCGCGGAATGGGCGAAATGGCAACTGCCGTCGGTGCCCCGGTGGTGGGGGGCAATGTCTCGCTTTACAATGAAAGTGACGAGTTTGGAACGCGCATTCTCCCCACCCCATCTATCGGGATGGTAGGGAAAGGGCCAATGTTCCAGTACACCCTTCCGGCAGCAGGGACCACGCTTGCCCTTGTCGGCAGTTCTGTCACGGCTCTCGGAGGTTCTGTGCTGGATGCAGTGACCGGGTGCGGCGGTAACGCTCCGGACATGGCAGACCCGGCAATTCTCGAAAAGATCCGATCCTTTGTTCAAAATGGGGGATTTGCAGCAGATATCTCAGCGGGTGGGTTAATCGCAGCTCTCGCGGAGTGTGCGCCTACAGCCACTGTCACCCTTGAGGGCGATGCGGTACCCGCTCTCTTTGATGAATCACCGTGTCGGTTCCTTATTGCATACACAGACGAATCAATTATAGAAGGACTTGATGCAGTCGAAATCGGTATTGTTGGCGGCGATGAACTTATCATATCGGTAAGTGGAACTATTGTCAGGTTCACCCCTCAGGAGATTGAGGTGGCATTGGGAACCCTGACATCAGTGATGTCCGCCAAGTGAAGCAGGGAATTAAATTCCCATACAATATTTAACGATAAACAATGAGGTAATTCCGAAAATGATGACTATTCTTCTCGCAGATGACGAACCCAGCCTTCTTGAACTCGGCAAAGTCTTTCTCGAGCGGACAGGCGACCTAACCGTGATCACCGCGCTGGGTGCAGAGGTTGCTATGGAGATCCTCAGAACCACAAAGATCGATGGTATCATTTCAGATTATCAGATGCCGGGGATAGACGGCATTGCATTCCTGCAGAAGGTGCGTATCCGGTATCCGGATATGCCATTTATGATGTACACGGGGAAAGGGCAGGAAGACGTTGTTATCTTAGCTCTGAGAAACGGATGTGATTATTATCTGCCCAAAGGGGACGATCCAAAGTCAGAATTTGCTGAACTGGCCCTGCAGGTCAGGCGGATGGTGAAGAACAAAAACCTCGAACGGGACCTCAATGAGAGTGAGGAGCGGTATCGGCTTATCATCGAGAACTTCACCGGCATCATTCTCCAGCGCCGTGCAGATAACCGCGTTATCTATGCAAACGGTGCGGTGGAATCTATCACTGGATATTCGGCTGAGAGGCTCATGTCGGGTGATTTTAGGTGGGACACTATTGTCCATCCGGATGATCTTCTCATTCTCGCTCATACAGTTGAGGATGCACAGGCAGATCCTTCAGCGGTTAGCGTGAGTGAATATCGTATCATTTCCCGGGAAGGTGATATACGCTGGGTGCAGGAGTCGTGTAATTATGTCCGTAAAAAGAATGGCAAAATTGCTTCGGTTCACGGGACGCTCTATGACATCACCGATCGGAAACTGATGGAGGAGCAACTCATCGCACAGCGTGATCTGGCTCTCTCCCTTGCAGCGACCCGTTCTCTGGACGAAGCGGTATCTCTCTGCATCGGTACTGCATCACGGGTGGCAGACATGGGGTTTGGGGCCTTTTATCTGGAGGATACACAAACAGAGAGTTTTATTCTCTCCTGCGCCACCGGTTTTTCTGAAGCATTTCTCTCCTCGATGGAAAAAATTGATAAAAATACCCCTCTGGCCCGACAGGTGTTAGCCGGGGACTATATTTACGCCCACTACGACGACCTTCCCGAGATGCTCGGGTTTACGCCCGCAAAGGAGCGGATACAGGTAATTCTGATCATTCCGATCATCTACAACAATGCCTCAATCGGATTCATCCTACTGGGTTCGAATTATACGGAGATCCTTCCCGATTCAGGTCTGATGTCCCTGGAGGTCATTGCGTATCAGGTAGGCAATGCCATTGCCCGCATTTGGGTAGAGGAGATGCTCGAAAAGGCAGAGATCGGATCAGGATTTTTCCGATCAACACCTGTTGAATAGCGGAAAGGTTGTGGCGCCGGAGAAATGGATCTGGCCCCTTTTTAAAAAAAATATGTGCTAGATGCAACAGTGGTTCAGATGGCGCCCTCCAAAAAATCGTTAAATGATTTTAGGGAGCATCACCATGATCACCCCTCCATCACAAAATGTCACTCAAAAATCACTAATTACCCGTGGCATCAACGGGCAAAAAAGACTAACCATAAAAAATTAGTCAGAGAGATCTCTGAACTGCGGCATAAGGCCACGGACCTCGCGCCCGACTGACTCAATCTGGTGCTCTTCTCCCTGTCGTTTCAGTGAGGTAAAGACTGGCCGGTTGACCATATTTTCAAGCATCCATTCACGAGTGAACTCTCCATTCTGAATTTCAGCGAGAATTTCATCCATTGCGGCATATGCCGCGGGCCCAATCACGCGCGGTCCGCGGGTGAGGTCGCCATACTCAGCAGTGTTTGAGATAGAGTCGCGCATCTTGGTAAACCCACCCTCGTAGATGAGGTCAATGATGAGTTTACACTCGTGCAACACCTCGAGGTATGCCATCTCAGGTGCATATCCTGCATCCACGAGGGTCTCAAATCCTGCCATGATGAGTGAAGTCATTCCTCCACAGAGAACTGCCTGTTCACCAAAGAGATCGGTTTCGGTCTCTTCCTGGAATGTCGTCTCAAGGACAACTGCCCGTGTGGCGCCGATACCTTTCGCATATGCAAGAGCAATCTTCCGCGCATTTCCTGTTGCATCCTGATGGATAGCAATGAGTGCAGGAACGCCGCCGCCCTCGGTGTACACCCGCCGGACCATGTGGCCCGGTCCCTTTGGTGCAACCATAATGACATCAACCGTGGGTGGCGGGGTAATCTGCCCGTAGTGAATGTTAAACCCGTGGGAAAACATTACACAATCTCCTTCTTTAAGATTCGGCATGATCTGGGCGCGGTAAACGCTACCCTGAAGTTCATCGGGAAGGAGAATCATGATGACACCGGCCATACTGGTCGCGGTAGCTACATCGAAGACCTTAAAGCCGTCTTCAGATGCCTTCTCCCAACTTTTCCCGGGGCGCAGACCGATGATAACATCCAGTCCGGAATCGCGCAGGTTGAGTGCCTGACCCCGTCCCTGAGATCCATACCCGATGACCGCAATCCTGGAATTCGCCAGATCTCCAAGCTTTGCATCGGATTCGTAGTATTTCTGTATCATTTTTTCATCCCCAACGGTTGCTGGTTTCCTTCATAACTATTATAGCATAGGATAAAAAACCTAACATCAGGAAATTGCTATCAGCAGAATTCTTATCTGAAATCTGCTTTTTTCATTTGAGGTTAACATGGAACTACCCGATACACAATCAAGACAACCCGAAGTCAGAATAAATCTTACCCGCGTCGGTGTCAAAAATGTCAAGAAACTTGTTGAAGTTGCCCGTCCTGGGAAGCGTCCAACAATCTTCATATCAACTTTCAATGTATACGTGGATCTCCCCAGCAGTCTGAAGGGTGCAAACCTCTCAAGGAATTTTGAGGTGATTGATAGTGTGCTCCAGCAGGCCATTGAGGGTCAGGTGAACGGTATTGAAGAAGTATGCAATGCCGTTGCACGTAAACTTCTTGACCATCATGAGTATGCAGACCGAACAGAAGTCAAGATGACGAGTCTTTACATGGTAAAACGTGAGACACCGGTATCAAAGACGGAGTGTCATGAGGTCGTTGAGGTGCATGCAAGCGCTGTGGCTGACAGAAACAATGGTAAACCTATCGTCCGGAAGATGATCGGTGCAGAGGTAACCGGCATCACTGCCTGTCCCTGCGCTCAGAATATCATGAAGGAACTTGCCTCTGCAAAACTACGGGATCTTGATATTAGTGAGGAAAAAATAAAGAATTTCCTGGAAGAGATCCCTATGGCCACCCATAACCAGCGAGGCAAAGGATTTCTTTTAATCGAGACTGATGACGACCAGCGTGTTGAGCTTGAGACCATCATCAACATCCTGAAAGACTCTATGAGCGCCCGAATATTTGAACTCCTGAAACGTGGTGATGAGAGCGAGGTTGTCTTCTCGGCACACAAAAATGCCCGATTTGTGGAGGATTGTGTTCGTGAAATGGCCAAAAGGGTAGTTGAGAAATTTTCGTATCTCCCGGGAGTTTCAGTTATCACCATAAAACAAACAAATGAGGAAAGCATTCACCAGCATGATGCCTACGCGGAGCGCAAGGCAACCATTGCTGAGCTTAAAGCTGAGATCAAAACCAATTGATTGATCCATCATTATTTTTTCCCTGAATATGTGCTATTTCTTGGAAATGGCATTCTCATCACGAACGAATATCCGTGAAGTAAAAGACGAATAAATAAACATATTCCTTTGGCTTTGACGTGGGATAGTAACGAAACCTATTTTTAACTGTTAATTCACATATACCATACGTACTTCTTAGCGGGTACGTGTGTTGCAACACACGACACGTGTTTTTACGCATACGCGTGTGTTTGGATAGCCAGAAGAACATAATTAGATAATTAGGCGATAATTTATGTCGAAAGTTGTAGAGATTTCCCCAACCACGAGACATGAGGGTCACACCAAGCTTACCATGCAGGTCGACGACAACGGTGTCGTTACCCGCGGTGACTGGCTCAGTCTTACACCAGTACGGGGTATTGAAAAGCTCGCCGTCGGAAAAACAATGCACCAGGCACCGAAGATTTCTTCACGTGTCTGTGGTATCTGTCCGATTGCACATACCCTTGCAGGTATTGAAGCAATGGAAGCCTCAATTGGCTGTTTCATTCCTGACGATGCATACCTACTGAGGGTCATGCTTCAGTGTTCAAACCGTCTGCACAGCCACGCGCTGCACAACATCCTGTCACTGCCTGACATGTACATCCCGGGAACGGACACTCACATTAACCCGTTCACTCCCGAGCAGCCTGTACGCACTGCGGCACTCAGGATTCAGAAGCTCCGTGAGGTCGGTCAGACTATCGGAGAGATTGTTGGTGGAGAACCTATTCACCCGTCAAACCCCCGTGTCGGTGGTATGTACAAGAACATCTCCCCGCGTGCACAGATCAAGATCTATGACCTCGTAAAAGAGGCAATTCCTCTTGCAGCTGCACACAAGGACTTCATGATCTCCGTCTTCAAGGACTGGGATGAACGCCCAATGGCATCCGTTGCCGGCGGTAAGGAAGTTGAAAAGACCCAGAAGTTTGGTTTCCACGACCAGGGCTACATGGCTGTAGACCCACTGTATGGTTCCTCATCACTCGATCTCGATCAAAAGTGGTTCCCAGAGCGCTGGACTGAAGTCCGCCCATGGGACTGGTATCAGGGAGAGCTCGAAGTATCCCTCGAAGACCCGGACTACCCAATTGGCGGCACCACCAAAGTCGGCACCAAGGTATGGCCTCAGATGGAAGCATGCACTGGTGTACCGCTCTATGATGGAGCACCTGTCGAAGTCGGTCCCCGTGCACGTCTTGCAATGTTCAGAAACTATGACCGCAAGGGCGCAATGGGTCTGCAGATTGCACGATCGATGGAATTTATGGACACGCTGTATAGCATCTCCGAGGCAGTTGAAGCACTCGACACCAATGGAAAAGTTATAGCAGATGAGATCCCACAGGGCGACGGTTCACTCGGCTGGGCCGCAAACGAAGCACCTCGTGGAACCGACGGCCACCTGACCAAGGTAAAGGACGGCAGAGTTGAGTGGTACTCGCTCCTTGTCCCGACCACCTGGAATTTCCCGACTGTCAGCCGCGCACTCGAGGGTGCACCATGGCAGCTCACTGAAGTCATCATGCGTGCCTACGACCCATGTGTGTCCTGTGCAACCCACATGATGGTGGTCGACGAATCGAAGAAGGTAGTGGCCCAGAAACTGTTCCAGTGAGGTAGTTAGGTGCTCGACTGGTACGCAAGGCAGATGATTGTTGGTGTCGGTAATCCGCTCTACACAGATGACGGATTCGGACCCGCAGTGATCTCAGAACTCAAGAAGCTGTCCCTTACCGACGATCTGAAATTACTGGACGTGGGACTTGCAGGACCGCATTTTCTCTTCACCCTGATTGCAGAGGCAGATCAGCCAGTCGAAAAGATGGTCATCATTGACATCCTCGATTTTGGCGGTAGTCCCGGCCAGGTGGCGAAAGTGTCTCCGGACCTGCTTGCTAATGAAAAGACGGGTCGATATATGGATCCGCATTCATGGGGAGGATTTAAAAATCCGCTACTTGAGTTGTCAAAACGAACCGAAGTGGTAATCATTGGGTGCCAGCCTGAGAGCATCGCGATATCCAATATCGATAATGAATCTGAGGATGTCGAATACTGGCTCACGGAACAGGTTCAGAAGGCCATTCCGAAAGCGGTGCAGATGGCACTAGCTGAAGTAGGAGTGGAATATGGGACTACTATCACGTCTAAAGAAAATCTTCACGGGGAAAAAGCCGGAACAACCTGAGGCGGGGTCCGGATCAGCAAATGCTCCAAAGGCGGTAACTGTTCCGAAAGCACGACCTGGGGCAAAGCCAGCTGTAACACCCGGCGACGTGAAGGTTAAAAAGAATCCTAGAAAAATAGAGAAGGAGGAAAAGCCTGTGGCTGAAAAAATAACGATTGGGCACGTGCACATGTCCGGATGTACCGGATGTCTCGTGTCTCTCGCAGACAACTACGGAGGTCTGTTTACGTTGCTCGACAACTATGCAGATCTCAACTACTGTCTGACTCTCGCTGATGTGCGTGACATTCCAAAGATGGATGTCGCACTTGTCGAAGGGTCGGTCTGTATTAATGACCACCACTCTGTGGAGGACATTAGGAAAGCAAGGAAGAATGCAACAATTGTCGTTGCATTGGGATCCTGTGCAGCATATGGTAACATTACACGATTCTGTCGTGGTGGCCAGTGGAACCAGCCTCAACATGAGAGCTACCTTCCAATCGCTGACCTGATCGATGTTGACGTTTACCTGCCAGCATGCCCACCATCACCAGAAGCTATCAGAAATGTTGCTGTGATGGCATACCTGCTTCTGAGAGGAAGCGACGAACAGAAGGAACTTGCAGCAGCATACCTCAAGCCCCTCATGGACCTCGCAAAGCGCGGAACTGAGGCATGTGGTTGCGACCTGATGATTGATGTCATCGGCCAGAGTCTCTGCATTGGATGCGGTACCTGTGCTGCAACCTGTCCGGTTCGTGCAATCACCATCGAAGGTGGACGCCCGAACATTAACCGTGATCTCTGTATCAAATGTGGCGCATGTTACGCACAGTGTCCACGCAGCTTCTTCAACTTTGATGTCATGAATCAGTTCGAAGCCATTGGCGAAGCAATTGATGCAGCTATGGGCAAGGGAGGTGAGTAAAAATGGTTCTCGGAAATTACAAGGACTGTGTATGCGCACGTGCAGCTGACCCAGGAATTCTCTCCGCATCCCAGGATGGAGGAATTGTCACTCAGCTCTTTGCATGTGCACTTGAACATGGCATCATTGACGGTGCTGTTGTTGCAGGACAGGGCGATGAGCCATACAAGCCAGTACCCATTGTTGCAACCACAGTTGCAGAACTGTTGGAAGCACGTGGTACCCGCTATAACGTCTGTCCAAATGTATCGATGATCAAAGAGGCAACCCGTTCATACGGTCTTGACAAAGTCGGTATCGTAGGCACCCCGTGCCAGATCCAGTCTGTCAGGAAACTTCAGCTCTACCCAATGGGTATGCGCTCTGTTGGCTCCAAGATTGCGCTTGCAATCGGTATCTTCTGTATGGAGAACTTCTCATACCAGGGTCTTGAGGCCATGGTCGAGGACCTCTGTAACGTGAAGATGGAAAGCGCATGTAAGATGGATATTGGTAAGGGCAAATTCACGGTCTTCACCGAACGCGGTGCAGTATCACAGATTCCGCTCAAGCTGACACACAAATTCGAGCAGCCAGGCTGCCATGTCTGTCTTGACTACGTTGCAAACCTCGCAGATATCTCAACCGGATCTGTCGGAACACCCGACGGCTGGTCGACTGTCTTCACCCGCACAAAAGCTGGTGAGTCCATCTGGGGCAAGGCTATCGAAGCAGGATACTTCGAGACCAAGCCAATTTCAGATGTAAAGCCAGGTCTGGACCTTGTGACCAAACTCGCAACCGATAAGATCACAAAGAACCAGAAGACCCTTGATGAACGTGTATCCTTTGGCGTTGGCAAGGGCCTGCGCAACCCATACCTCTAATCTTTTTTTTGTTTCATACTCTGCTTTGAAAAGCAATGCACTCAGTCTGGAACTTTAATACCAGCATGTAGGTAGATGTGCATACAGTCCGGCTTGTGAAGAAAATATATTGCAAATCGCGGATATTTTTCAAATGTTAGATACGCCAATGGATGCATTCACCATGGTTTGGTTGCAATAAATTCACATTGGTGGAGATATGGCGAAATGGCGTTATGTTGTTTGGGCAATATGTCCGCATATTTTCCGCTGAATTTTCCCCTCTAAAAAATACATTTTTCTCATGTAATTATGCAGAATGGCCTGAAACATCTGATTGCTCTGATCCGGTGATCCCGCAAAAACTTCTGGGTGTGTAAAAGAGGACATAAAAGCACGATGGTTGATCTGAGATTAACTATTGCTACGAAAATTATCAATAAAAAAAGAGAGTTTTTTCAAAAGAGAACTCTGAGGAAATACCAAGATAATTATCTATTTCCAGACTTCAACCGGATCCATCTGGGCATTGATGACCAGTTCAAAGGGTATTTTATCCAGCCATCCTGCACGTCTGAACATATCCATGAAGCAGATACCCACTACCTTTGCATTATAACCAGTTATGGTTTCGTGAACCATCTCAGCTGTTGTTGGTTCATTTGGCATCGCAAGACCTCCCATGATAACAATGACCTTGGGGTCAAGGGTCTCAGGGGCGTGGGATGTGACCTGCATACCTACATGGGAGACTGATTTGAGAACTTTGGCGGATGACTCATCCAGCCGGGGCACAAAGACATACTCAAATGGCAGGTCACGGATGGCATAGGTGAGCAGTTCAACAAACGGTGTGCATGTACCAGGACAACCGTAAAATACCACCTGATCTGTGTCCATAATGCCGGACTCAACCATATATTTCTTAAATGGACGAAGTATTCCTGCAATACCTGATCCAGATTCCTGTAATTCCATGTTTTCCTCTTGTGCCAGGATGAGAAATACTTTGCTTCTCACCGCAGGATGGCGTTTATACTATATGCTTTACAAACAAAATATCCATTAAATAGTAGGCTCAGATGAGAGAAAGGAAACGGTTGGCGAAAAGCGGCAAACGAGCCGCGATAAAGGGGATACAGGACGATGATACCGGATTTACCGGACTAGAGGGCGCAATTATCCTGATTGCTTTTGTCATAGTAGCCGCGACTTTCTCTTTCATCATACTGGGTGCCGGTTTTTTTACAACGGATACGGCACAGAGAGTCATCTATACCGGCGTAGACCAGTCGGCTTCATCACTGATGCTCTTCGGGGATGTCTATGGTTACCAGGCATCCAGTGGTGACGGTCTGGACATGCTACGGTTTACGGTCAAGGCATCTGCCGGAGGAGGGAGGGCAATAGATCTCAGCGAATGTTCAATGATATATGCGACACCTAATCACATTCTTACCATCCAGCCGAACAGCACGCTGATATCAGGTCTGCCGCCACTTCCCGGCAGATGGACAATTTATGACACATCAACTGATGTAGATGCATCAACCCTTCGGTTTAATAAACAGATAACTATCCTGCTCTGTGTGCCCGAATCAGAGATAGCACACCCCGGAGACCGGATCACCGTCACCCTGAGTCCTCCTTTCGGTGCAGCCCTTTCCATCATCCGGACAGTCCCCGGAAAGGTAGACAACGTGAATATTCTCGTATAATTCGTATTTTCCCGGACACCCCAATCCTATTGTACCTCCCTTTGTTTTTCGAGGAGAGGTTCTTCGTCAAAATAGCTAATTCGTTTCTGCCTGTAGAATCAGGATGACGGATGGGGATTTAGATAAACAATTACCACATCTATGATAAGCATTCAGCATTTCGCCCTGTGTAGTCTTGCCGCGATACCCGACTATCAGTATGAAAAAAGAACGAATAAATCGGGTAAAAGGCAACAGAGACTCTCTTCAGCGCTGATAGTCAGTGCGACCAGATACTCACGCACATCTGCCATCAGACGTGAAACATATTTTCCTAAAAAAAAGTTTTTAAAAAGATAATTTGCCACAGGAGGCAGAACCGGGCGGTACACTACTCCTGACGCTGAAGACAATTTTTCAGCATTGTGGCCCATATTAAATCACATTCTCCAGATCTCTCTTCGATAGGTAACAGGCCATGCCCCCTTCCTGCTACCGTCTATGTATGTTTGGTTACCTTTTTGTCTGCGCGAATGCTTCCGGGTAATGCACCTCGCCACGGACGTCACGAAGCACATTATTCTCAAGGGAAAGGACCGTGAAATATCTCTCGGGCACCTCTCAAGGGGGTTCAATTTGATGATTCTTTACGGGCTCAAACCTGAATCTGCGGGAATATCCCGGTTCACCAAGCACTACAATGATCTCCCCCCATCTTATACGAGCAGTGAATGCCTTCTTCAATAAACGCAGTGTCGATTCCCCGGATTCAGAACTCCGAGAGGACGGCCACCGAGGCAAGAGCAAGGGGGGTTCTCATCGCCCTCCGCTGAACGAATTACCACCGGGGAAAAGAGCACATAACCAATGAGCGTCCCATTTCAACACAGACCAAGAAAAGGTCAGAATCAAAGGAACGGGTATTACGTGTCGCAGCTACCAGTTCTGCCTCATCTTTCAGGCTGAATGCATTCGTGAGGACGGCACCAATATCCTCAGCGTCATTCGGTGCTTCTGATCTGATGATCCATGCCATGATAATCATTAGTTAGGTGCTTGCCGCTAAAATACCCGCGAGGTATTATTCTTAGCCAGAACTTAAAATTTTGCTGAACAGAAAACCCAGTGCATAATCCATGATACCATTGAATAACCAAACTCCTAAAATTTTATATTGATGCAAATGCCAAGACCAGCATTTACTATATCCAGATATTGGTCCTGCAGGGAGACCTCAAAATGCATCCAGTGTCATCTGCCCGGCCTCCCTTCGTTCAAGACCGGAGACAGAGATGCCAATCAGACGAACTGGTGTCGTGGTGAGAAGCGGAAGCATCAGTGATTTTGCTGTCCGTTCAATCAGGTCATCTCGGTCAGTGGCATGGCTAAACGACATGGCCTTTGTCCGGGTAATAAATCCCTGATAGCGTATCTTGACCGTGACCGTCCGGCATCTTCCCTTGTCCTTGTGGAGGCGCCTGCATACCTCTCCTGCAAGGCTGGAAAGGGTGCGGTCGAGCAATTCTCTGTCGGTAACATCCTCAGGAAAGGTGTGCTCCTTTCCAATGGATTTCCGTCCTTCCCTTCCAACGACCGGGGTGTCATCAATTCCATTTGCCCGTTCATGCATCAATACTCCCCATTTTCCGAGAACAGTTCTGAGAAGCCGGGGATCTGCTTCTGCGAGATCCCCGGCGGTGGCGATGGAGAGGGACGCCAACCGTTCCTCAGCTTTTTTTCCGATACCCGGAATCTTTCGGACAGGGAGAGGTGCAAGAAATGCAACGGCTTCGTTTGATTGGACAATGGACATCCCATCTGGTTTACGGAAATCCGATGCAATCTTTGCAATAATCTTATTTGGCCCAATGCCAACCGAGCAGGTGATATTTTGGCGATTTTTGATTAGATCCTTAATCTCTTTTCCGATGACTGCGGCGGCGGCATATGAACCACAGGATGATATGTCACAGTACGCCTCATCCACACTCACCTGTGCAAATACATCAGCGAATGGTCGGATCGCCTGCATAATGTCCGCTGACACCTCCGAATACAATGCGTGCCTCACCGGCAGGTAAACCGCTTCAGGACAGCGTACATATGCTTCAGAGATAGGCATTGCACTCCGGATACCATACTCGCGTGCCTCGTAGGAACAGGTGCAGACCACCCCCCGCCCTGTGCCCCCCTTTGGGTCAGAACCAACGACCACCGGCAGACCCGAGAGAGCAGGATTTTTTTGCACTTCAACAGATGCAAAGAAACTATCCATATCCACATGAAGAATTATCCGTTCTGCCTGTGCCCTTTGCATATCCCCCATGTCTTCTCTTTCCTACAACCGGTCTGTGTAGTTATTTTTAGGACATATGGGTATTTGAATTCTGGCTGTGGGGGGTGAAACTAAAGAAAATGCCATGAAAGCATACATTTGAGTATTTC
>JAAYIO010000031.1 GCA_012523385.1 Methanomicrobiales archaeon | reverse complement strand
ACTATCGCCCCGACAAAGGAGTAAAAATATGGTAAACGTAAAAAGTGAAGGACAGGTCTTTGAATGTGAGATCTGCGGAAATGTTGTTGAAGTAAAAGAGGCAGGCGGCGGAGAACTCATCTGTTGCGGCGAACCGATGGTTCTCTTGGAGTGAGAAAAATGGATGCAAAACTCAAAGAACTGGAAGGGCAGATCGGTAAAGTTCCTCTGATTATGAGGGACTGGGCACATTCAGACCCAGAACTCAAGGACGCAGTAGCTTCGATGGACAAGGTCATCTGGCAAGATGGGAAACTGTCAAAACAGACAAAGAAAATAATTGCTATCTGTATCGCCGCGGCCCTCCGCGACCAGCATGCGGTTCGGGCACAGGCAGCAGGTGCATGCAATCTTGGTGTCGACTACGGCGAGGTAGAAGAAGCCCTCCGAGTGACATTCCTGCTCGCAGGCATGCCAGCATATGTCTATGGGCGCACCGCAATAGACGATCTGATGAAGAAGAAATAATCCGCCAGCTATATTTCTGGCGGCACCCCCTTATTCAATGATCTGCTCGGACAGGCAGAGCAATTCCTTGAAGATTATTTCTTCCTTGCATCTCCCTGTCTGCCAGTGAGAATGGTGAGAAAAAACAGAGCCTTGCCTCTTAAAACGGCAATGGTCTCATAATCGAAAGGTGATACATATGAACGACGACGAATTATTTGATGAATGCTTCTGCGGTCCGTCAGGACCTGTGATAGGTGAACCTGCACCGGATTTCTCCGCTGTAACGACACATGGACCGATGAAACTGGAAGATTATCGCGGTAAATGGGTTATACTCTTTAGCCACCCCGCAGACTTCACCCCGGTTTGCACGACTGAATTTATTGCCCTTGCAGAGATCGATGATGAACTTCGCTCGCTGAACGCGCACCTTATCGGGCTCTCCATCGACTCCGTGCATGCACACCTCGGGTGGGTACGGAACATTAAGGAACGAATGGGAGTCGACATTCCCTTCCCGGTGATTGCTGACCTCGATATGAATGTGGCAAGTCTTTACGGCATGATTCAGCAGGGTGCGAGCAACACAGCAACGGTTCGCTGTGTCTTCTTCATTGACCCGGAAGGCATCATGCGTGCCATGCTCTACTATCCGCTCACCAATGGCCGGTATATGCCTGAACTTGTGCGGCTGTTAAAGGCACTCCAGATGACGGACAAGAAGGGTGTCGCCACTCCGGCGAACTGGCAGCCAGGCGACAAGGTAGTTGTACCGGCACCAGCGACCCAGGCAGGTGCAGAAGAGCGCATGCAAGAGGCACAAAAGAAGGGATACGAGTGTAAAGACTGGTATCTCTGCTTTAAGGATGCCTAATTTTTCTTTCTTTTTTTACCCGCGAACGTAACTAATATGCCCTTCTTTGATAGTCGCAGGCAACCATCGAACGGCCGAACATACTATATAAATGCGCGTATTATTGCTGAAGAACGTCTGATAACAATCACACTATCATGATTTCTGATATCAACTGATCTGACATATGTCGGGAGGTTTATCTCACATAAGGATCTATCTTTCATGAGGAAACATACCCCCATGTCAATGCAGCGTACCGAGGCCCCAACGCTCAGAAACGCCTGGGCTGAAACCAAAGAATATCAGCTTCGTGCCATTCTTGAAGAGGAATACGGTTTAAAAGAGGTAACCTGCCGTTCCCTCCTCAATCTGATGAATGAATTTTCAGGGGAGTGCCACGGGTGGAACCGCGGGGATATGCAGATAATATACCATACCGTGGATATGCGGGAACCTCCGGGAAAGGCGTTTGGAGAGATGCCGCTTCGGCCGGTATTTCTCACGATATCCGTCCCAGAGGATGCATTGGCGTTTGATACGGGAGGTTTGCAGGGAATGCGGCAGTATAAGCTGATTCGGCTCGCCCGTGAGGCATATGATCAGGGAGGGCTTTTAACCCAGCATGACCTGGCACTCCTGCTCACGACCTCATCACGCACCATCCAGCGTGACATGAAAGAACTGAGGGGAGAGGGCATTAAACTGCCAACACGGGGCGCGATTAATGAATACGGACATATTCCCTCGATACGTTCGGTCTGTGTCGACCGCTTCCTCTGTGGGGAGGATGTGGATACTACCGCGGAGGAATGCAGCGTTTCTGTCGATATTGTCCGCAGATATCACCGGCAATTCACTGATACTGTGATACTCTATGCACGGGGATACCGCGCAAATGAAATTATTGACGTCACCGGCATCCCTGAAAAGGTGGTTGGAGAGTTCCTTATTCTGTATGAATGCCACAAAAACCGCAAGTGTCTGCGACTGAATGATTTTTTTGCGCGATACACACCGGCCATCATCCAGCGCCCGGTTCCGTTTGCCCCCCGGTAGCCCACCAGTATTTGGGCATATGCACCAGTAACAATGAATATTCCCCTTTAATTTGATTTATGCGGCCGAAAAGGCCTTATAAACCAACATTCGCTTAAATCAGGCAATAATTCCCAAAATACCTATTTTAAGACCAGATTCAATTTATCATCTTTTTTTAATAGTTTTTGATAGGCGAAAGTATTAATATGTAAGAGCCTAAAGATAGGGATGACAAATGTCGTGTCAGATCGGAATACCTCCGATATGGAATGACAAACAATCCCTCCTCTAATAACTCTGCCCCTAACCCGGTGGCAAGTTTGGAGGGAGTATGAATGTCACCCTCCGAATCATAGGATTTAACCGATGACCCTGAGGCGATGTGACAGGTATCCGGGAATACCCGTTAACCCGTCAGAACAGGCGAGATAGGAGTTCTTTATGGGGGTATTTTCAGACGATACGACACGGGGTCCCGGCTCCGCACAGATACCTCTGGATTAAGCATTTGTCACAAGACCGATGGCAAAAAACCACCCCCGAAAAATCGTTGATTAAACACAAAAATTCAGGAGGTAACCACCCCGTGAGTCAGTATACCCACACAAGAGAAGGGCACCACTATCTCCCAAACCCAATCAGAAAGTAGAGGAGAAGGAAAACCCTCATCACAGAACCGCAATTCAGAGAACCGGTGCCAAACATCGGCACTGTAAAGATCATACACCAGTCAAGGAGGACACACCAATGACAACGTATACCGTAGCGCCCGGCCAGGTCGACATCAAGCCCCTGATTTCAGAAGAGAAACTTCCGGGATCAGCACGGGCAGTGCTTGATATCCTCGAAAGCCGTGAGCCTAAAACATTTTCAGAGATCGCCAGTAAAGTCGAATGGGCACCGCGGACAGTCAGAAATGCACTGCGCAGGCTCATTGAAGAAGGATTTGTCGTCCGGAAGTTCAACTTCACCGACGCACGCCAGGTCTATTACCTGCGACCTTAGGCACCAGAACAAAGAAAAAAATCTTCCAGAAATGAGCGGGAGACTGCATCCCTCGCTTTTAGCTTTATTTCGGGGTAATACTACCCTGAATTAGCTTAATACAACTCAGAACGACGAAACCAAGACGTCCCCCCAAAAAAAACTGCGCCTGCAGCATTCTACAGGGTATGTTGCGGGCACTCTATCCAAAAATAGAGACTAATTTTTGCGTATTCTTTTCTTTTTACCCTCCGAACCAGAGAATCCCATACAATTTCCCAACAGACATGGGATCTCTTTGTTGCATAACAAAAGAGAAAGAGATCGAACCCTCCGTAGCAAACCCTAATGTAAGACTTCTGCGAACAATGGCATAATGGGTGTACATATCCTCGCCTTTGCGACAAGTCCACGGCGACACGGCAACTCTGAAACACTCCTTGACGCCCTTCTCGATGCGATGGCAGCGGAAGGCGATGTCACGGTAGAGAAGTACGCACTCGATGAAATTGATATCCGTCCCTGCCGGGGATGCAATGCCTGTGAAAAGCTGAATCGCTGCATCATAAAGGATGACGACCTTCACTGGGTGCTGGATAAGATAATTGAAGCAGACATTGTGGTGATGGCGGCTCCGGTTTATTGCATGGGGATGTGTTCGCAGGCAAAGGCACTTGTTGACCGGATGCAGGTGCTCCGCTCCCGAAAGTTTGTGCTCCATCTTCCGGTAGTACCGGCAGAACGGCAGGGAAAACGACTTGGTGCGTTTCTTTCGACTGCAGGACAGGACTGGGACTATGTCTTTGACGCCCTCATCCCGTCAGTAAAATGCTTTTTCCACGTCATGGATATCAAAAACCGCGATATATCATACCTGATGGTGAACAGTGTGGACGAGAAAGGCGAGATTAACGCCCACCCCACAGCCATCGCAGATGCGAAAACCCTCGGAACGCAGATGGTCAAAGAGATTAAAAAACGGCTTGCAGAAGAGGGAAAGTGAGAGATGAAGACAATAGAAAGAGATGCGGGAATGGGAGAGAGAAAAAATGAATGAGGATAAACACGTGTTCGACAAAACCCACCGCCCGGTGTGGGTGCTGGGCATCTCCGGCAGTCCCCGCCGTCGGGGAAACACCTAACAACTGCTGGACCGCTTTCTGGAGGGTGCAGCAGACGCAGGAGGAGAGACCGAGAAGATTGTTCTGTCCACACTGGACTACCACTCCTGCAAGGGGTGCAATGCCTGCCATAAAACCGGCGTCTGTGTCATCGATGATGACTTCATTCCCATTCTCACAGAGAAAGTCCCGGAAGCCGACATCGTCGCCCTCGCATCCCCTATCTACTCCATGTCCATCACATCAGAGATGAAGGCATTTATTGACCGGGCGCACCCCGTCTGGGCTCAGCAGTTCAAGCTCAATATGGTGCACTACGACAAAGAACACTTCACGGCCCATCTGGGTTTTTTCCTGGCAACATCAGGGATGGGGCGCTCAGACATCTTTGACTAAGCCTACCCCATTATCACGGCATTCTTTAATGGATTCGGCTACGGTTACACCCCGGACCATAATATTACGGCACCCGCCATGGACCGCTGGGGCGGTATTAAGGAACACCCAACCGCCCTCGCCTCTGCGTATCTGGCAGGAAAGGAAGCGGTAAGAAAGCTTGAGAAGATGCGGTCAGATGAGCAGAGCAAATAACCGAATATAACCCCTTTATCAACCAATTTTAAAAAAATACAAAAGGTATTCACAGAGTTTTTCACACAGGATTTCCAGAGAACGTTAGCGACAAACAGACGCCCAATTCATTCCGCCATTCTTTTTCTGCTATGCCAACAGAGGTACATACCGGAGTTTTCCATGGACATGCCCACCGCCCCGCTTTCGAGACGCACCCTCACCACGATCCTCTTCGCCGTCTGTCTCGCTTCCTTTGCAGCCCCCTTCATATCGTCAGGTGTACAGATTGCTCTGCCCCTCATTGCGGTGTCATTCGGCGTACCTGCCACTATGCTGGGCTGGGTTCCAACCGCATACCTTCTCCCGTACGCGATATTCCTGTTGCCCTTCGGCAAAGTTGCAGATATGCTCGGGAGACGGAGATACTTCCTT
>JAAYIO010000030.1 GCA_012523385.1 Methanomicrobiales archaeon | reverse complement strand
GGAGATGCCATCATTCTCGCACAGTCGCTGGGACAGCCGACAATCGTATTCTGACGTGATATACCATGCTAACAATCATACAGCTCATTACCCTCGTCGTCTTTATTGCGACATATATTCTTATCATCGATGAGCGTATCCACCGCGCCGTTGCCGCCATGGCAGGTGCCGCGGTGGTTGTGTTCCTGGGGATTGTGCCGTGGGATTCGGTGCTTACCCACATCGATTTCGGCACCATCTTTTTGTTGATGGGTATGATGATCATCATCAATATCGCCCGCCAGAGTGGTCTTTTTGAGAGCATCGCCATTCGCACCGCAAAGATGGCCAATGGAAGCCCCATCATGGTGCTCATCCTGTTCTCGGTGGTAACCGCAGTCGTCAGCGCATTTCTTGATAACGTCACGACCGTCCTCCTCTTAACCCCGATGCTCCTCTACATCACCAAACTGATGAATTTAAATCCGGTGCCGTTTTTGATGGCAGAGATACTTTCATCCAATATTGGTGGTGCTGCAACGCTCATCGGTGACCCGCCAAACATCATGATCGCCTCCTCTGCGGGCCTTACCTTTAATGAGTTTCTTACCATCATGGGGCCGATTGCCCTTGTCGATATGGTGATCATAATCATCTTCTTCCTCGTGATCTACGGACGATCCATGAAGGTCACGAAAGAAGAGCAGAAGGTCATTGCAAAGACCATCAACAGCCTGGATGAAAAGGGAGCAATCACTGACCCGAAACTCTTTAAAAAATCCGTCGTGGTCATTCTTCTGGTGGTCGCCCTCTTCTTTATCCACAGTTCAATCGGGGTTTACCTAAACGTGATCTTCCCGTTTGTCGACCCCGCCCTCACCCTTGAACCCGCAGAAGTCGCCTTGATTGGTGCTGCTATCCTGTTGATATGGAGCCGGGTGCAGCCGGAAGAGATCTTTGAGAAGATAGAGTGGACCGCACTCTTCTTCTTTGCCGGACTCTTTGTCATCGTAGGGGCGCTTGTTAACACCGGCATTATCGAGATGATCTCTCTGTATATGATCGACATGGTGTCAACACCGTTTGAGGCGATGTTTATCATCACGTGGTTCTCGGCCATTGCCTCAGCCATTGTGGACAATATACCGCTCACCGCGGCACTCATTCCCCTCATTCATGACATGAGTGCAACGATGGATGTCTACCCGCTCTGGTGGGCTCTCTCACTCGGTGCCTGTATGGGTGGAAACGGAACGGCCATTGCCGCATCAGCAAACGTGGTGGTGCTCGGTGTGGCAGCACGCGAAGGGATATCGATCTCCTTCATGGAATTCCTGAAGGTAGGAATGGTCGTTTTGGTGATCACGGTCGCTGTCGGCTTTGTAATGCTCTGTGCGATGTTCGGAATGCTTTAGGAGATGAAAACAATGAAGATACTCGTATTACTGGACGGCTCAATGTGGAGCCACAAAGGGGCGCTCTACGCACTCCGGATTGCAAAAGAGAAGAATGCAGAGGCAGTGCTATGCTCGGTGATGGACGAACGCGACTCAAAGACGATGGCATTTAATTACTGCACCCAGTTGAATATGTGCAGCAGAATTGAAACCCTGGAAGCCCAGATCTGGCGTGACCTGCGCAAAAGCATCAGTGATGAAATGACACAGGTGCTCCTCTTTTTTAACCGCGAAGGTATCCCGACTGAGACAAAGATTGTCGAGGGAACCGCATCAGATGAGATCGTCAAAGAAGCAAAGACTCATGGATATGATTTGATTGTCATGGGCGGATACGGACGAAACCCGAAGTCCGGCGGCAATAGGCTCTTTCCGAAACTTGTTGAGGAAGTGCCGGTGCCGGTCTTTCTGGCACGCTGAGGTTTTCCGCGGATGAAAGGGGTGCATGTAAAGGTATTCCCTCCACCTGCCCGCTTTTGACCTCAATCCTTTATGATCTTTTTTTGATTTTGCCACACCACACCGTACCCGGTCATGCACCGATTACACCCATGAATAAATCATACCGGAAAGACATTTCTATGACGGGATTACTCTTTTCGAGACACCAATTTTCTGATCAAAAAAGCACACTATCCAAAGAAACAGCGGAATAAATCACATTGAAGATCTGCTCCCACCCAATACGTATATATTCACTAATGTACAAATATATACATTGATGATTATTACATGCTTATTCACCCCATCACGGAAAACGCATACGGGAGGCACCTGTCATGAAATCCCGTGACATTGCCATCGTCGGCATTCTCCTTGCTATCGGCGCGATTCTCCGTTACCTCATGAATGTCGTTCCGACGGCCATCGTATCAAACCCGATTATCGCTCTGTACTGCCTTGCCATCATTCTTATCCGCCCGAATGTGCGGGACACCATCGGCATTGGTATTGTAGCAGGAATCATCTCGGCTCTTATCAGCCACTCCATCTTTCCGCCGGCAAATTTCATATCAGAGCCACTGGGCGCACTGGTTTGTATGGCCTTATATGCGGCAACACGAAACCACATCCCCCTTGCACCAACGGTGGCAACCTTTGCTGCCACGCTTGTGAGCGGATTCACTTTTATCGGCGTGAGCATCGTGGTCATTGCATCCGGCTTCATATCTGCACCCGGAGAGGGTTTTACCGTCGGTGCATTCATTGTCGCAGTGTCCCCTGTTATCCTCCTCACGGCCATTGCAAACGCCGTCATCGCACAGGTGCTCTACATACCCTCTTCAAAGATTCTCATGCGGGGAGCAAAAGGAGAGGATACGCAGGTGCGTCGGAAGACGATGGAAGACGAATCAAACGACCTCCATACCCCGGCATTCAGGTTCAGCGGATTTTCCTACACCTACCCGCAAGGGACAATCCCTGCACTCACGGACGTCAACCTCATTATTCCGCGGGGTGAGTGTGTGCTGGTGAACGGCACCACCGGCGCAGGAAAGACCACCTTTTGTCTCGCAGCAGCAGGCGTCCTCTGTCACGAATACGAAGGCAAGACAGAGGGGACACTTGCTATCTTTGGACGTGATGTGCAGGGCTACGAGGACATGGGCGACATCGGCAGAACGGTCGGCGTTGTCTTTGACGATGCCGATGCACAACTGATATTCACGACAGTTGAAGAGGAAGTCCTCTCCGGACTTGAGAACCGTGGCCTGAAATCAGAAGAGGTCAAAACCCGTCTCGAAGAGATGCTAACATTCACCAATCTGACCGAACTCCGTTACCGTGAGCCTCATTCCCTCTCCGGCGGACAGAAACAGCGGGTGGCACTTGCGGCAACCCTTGCGTCCGGGACAGATTGTATCATCCTTGACGAAGCAACCGCAGAACTCGATACCGCGGCAACGGAAAGCATCATCGCCATCCTCACAAGACTCCGGGAGGCGGGCAAGACCATCATTGTCGTAGAGCAGAAACCCCGTGAACTCGCGGCAATCGCCGACCGCGTCATCACGATTGAACATGGCCGAATCACAAAAGACGAGACGGCAGAGGCGTTCTTTGCCACCTATAAGGATGAAGAGCCCGCCAGTGGAAAAATGGTAGACACAACATCCCTTTCGCAGACAGGCGAACCCCGGATTGTGGTGGATACGCTGGTTCATACCTACGGAACGAATCCGGCCCTCCGGGGAGTCAGTCTGACAATCTATCCCGGTGAACTCGTTGCCATCATCGGTGAGAACGGTTCAGGGAAGACGACACTGGTGAAACACCTCAACGGCCTTTTGCGCCCGACATCCGGGACCATAACCGTCTGCGGCATGAATGCGGCAGAAGAGCGGGTCACCCGCCTCGCAGAAAAAGCAGGACTGGTCTTCCAGAACCCTGACACGATGCTCTTTGAAGACACCGTTGAAAAAGAGATGCAGTTTGGGATGAGAAATATTGGTGTTGATTCGATTACGGCACAGGAACGCATCAGTGAGGTGCTCGAACGGGTGGGACTCAGTGGACGTCTCACGCAGTTTCCCCGTGCAATGAGCAGAGGGGAACGTCAGCGCCTCGCAATCGCCTGTGTGGTTGCGATGAAGCCGGATATCATCATCCTCGATGAACCGACTACCGGTCTTGACCCGGGAGAGGCAAATCGTATCATGCACATTCTCAAGGCTCTCTCGGAAGCGGGCCACACGGTCATCATGGTCAGCCATGACATGTCCATTGTCGCCCGGCATGCACAGCGCATCATCCACATGGATACCGGAACCATCACATCAGACAAGACCCGCACAAACGGGGGGCGAGTATAATGGCAGAAATTCTTCAGTATATCAGGATTGACGGAATGTTCCACCGCATGAACGCTCTCACGAAGATCTGTTTTCTCATGGTGGTCATCGTGCTTGCCATCCTTTCCACCAGTCCGCCGGTTCTTGCCGGTATGATCCTCTTGGTGTTCCTGTGTGCCGTAGCCGGTCGGTTTGGCCGCGATCTGTTGGCACAGGTGCCGATGCTCATCTTCCTGAGTGCAGGGCTTCTCTTGCTGACAGTCCTTACCATGCAGAGCGGTGAGGTGCTCGGATACCTGATACCTACTGCGATACCCGTGATCGGCGGCCACATCGCCATCACCTCCGGAGCACTGAACTTCGCTGCGATCCTCTCGATGCGGTTCTTTGTGATGCTCTTTGCCTTCCAGCTCATGATCATCTCTACTCAGCCCCGTGACCTTGTGACCGCACTCCAGAGACTCCGCCTTCCGGTGGACTACTCATTGATGCTTCTTATTGCCATCCGGTTCATCCCGAGCCTTCAGCTGGAAGGCAAACGCATTCAGGAGGCACAGCGTGCACGGGCATTTAATCCCGGGACGGGCCTCAAAGGGAGAGTAAAGGAACTGACACCCATCATCATCCCGCTCGTCTCCAATGCCCTTGGCAAGGCCAATGTCCTCGGACTCACGATTGACCTCAGGGGACTGCGGACGATGGAGCGCACACCCGGTCTTGACCGGCCTTTTGGTATGCCGGATTATGTGCTCGCGGTGCTCACCGTGGTACTTCTTGGTGCCGGGGTTGCGATGATTTTGGGGTGAATCCCTGTCGGGATGTTGGCTGCCAGACCGTTTGCTGGCACCTTTCCCTCACCCATACCCTAATAGCACAATTACCCCCTTTTCTGCAATTTTTACATGGCATCCGATACCATATTACATAACAATTCCCGGCGAAAATCTAATCAGGAAAAATCCCTATGCCAGAAACTAACCCCTCCCTTAAAACCACCATCGGCCCCCTTTCACTCAATAACCCGTTCCTGCTCGCATCAGCCCCGCCGACCGCCTCAGGCAGACAAATTCGTCATGCGTTTCGGCTCGGCTGGGCAGGTGCCGTCACGAAGACCATTGTCCCGGACACCATGGAGATAGCAGATGTCTCACCCCGTTTTGCGGCATGGAAAGGAAAGGATGCCGACCTTCTCGGCTTTGAGAATATCGAACTCCTGAGTAAACGAAAGGTGTCGTACTGGACAGATGAGATTGCCGCCATAAAAAAAGAATACCCCGACCGCGTTCTGATTGAAAGCATCATGGCATCACCTGATCCCGCATAATGGCAGAGTCTTGCCGTGGCAGTAGAGAACGCAGGGGCGGATGCCATTGAACTAAATTTCTCCTGTCCCCACGGCATGCCCGAGCGGGGAGTTGGTGCTGCAATCGGACAGCATGCAGACCTTGTCCGGGAACTGACCCATGTGGTGCGTGGCGTTGTCGAAATTCCACTGATCGTCAAACTCACCCCCAATGTCACCGACATCATACCGATTGCACGGGCCGCAACAGAGGGCGGGGCCGACATTCTTTCTGCGATAAATTCCGTTCAGTGCCTCATGGGTGTTAATCTCGATACGCTGGAACCCCTTCCATCCGTAGGGGGATGTAGCACATATGGGGGATACTCAGGGCCTGCAATCAAACCGATCGGGCTCCGGGTGGTCTCGCAGATTGCACAGGAACTGCCCGTTCCGATCATGGGAATCGGTGGAATTTCCTCGTGGCAGGACGCGGCCGAGTACATCGCAGTGGGCGCATCAGCGGTTCAGGTATGCACTTCAATTGTTTCATCTAATCACCTATGTATTTACATCGCGGTGGGCGCATAAGCGGTTCAGATATGCACCACAGTGATGTGGAACGGGGCTGGCATCATCCGTGACATGACAACCGGGTACTCGGGATATCTTGCAGACAAGCAGATCCCTGATCCCAATGCACTCAGATGTCGTGCACTTCCCCGTATTGGAACTCACGCATCACTCTCTCGCGATTCGTCCCGGTATGCGTATCGGGAATCCCCAGAACAATGCATATCCTGCGGTCATTGTGTCATCGCATGTCGGGATGGAGGATATCATGCGATCTCGGTCATAGAACGTCACGTAACAATTGATAAAGACACCTGTGACGGATGCGGACTCTGTTCCCTTGTGTGCTCAGGAGGCGTCATCGTCATGCGTCCCCGGATGCAGACAAAAGAATGATACCAACACTGACAAATGAGATAGCTCTGTCCGTTGTCACGGATACGGAACCAATGTAATCAGGTACAACAGGAAATACCATTGCCAAAATACTTCGATGGCAACCCCTGAAAAATATCAAAATAGAAAAACAGAAAAGAATTATCGCTTAAGACCGGCAATTGCCGCATCAACTATCGCACCAATATCTGCCACGTCCCACACCTCAGAATTAATCACGAGGTCATAGACCGTGAGATCATTGATATCGATATTGTAATATTTGAGGTATCTGCCGGCCTCACAGCTCTCACGCTCAATCGTGAGTTCTACTGCGGTCTGTTGATCAATCCCTTCGCGATCAGAAATGCGCACAGACCGGCATTCAACTGACGCCGCCACCCAGATACGAATATCTGCGGTATCAATCATATGCCCGGCAAGACGCCCTTCAATAACGATATTGTCGCGTGCTTCGCCAATTTCCTTTTGACGGGTATCAATCATCAAATCGACAGATTCATCCGTTTCTGCCATCCGTCCGAATTCGGAGAGATTCATATTATGCTCTGCGGCAAGACTGCGGAAAACCTCGCCTGCAGATATCAGGCTATAATTATGGGTATTCACGAGATATTTGGAGAGGGATGTTGTTCCACTCCCCGGCGGACCACTCACCGTGATTCGCATCAGAGCCCTCCGATATTAAGGGCCTTACGAATTACCTGTGAAATGCAGAGAGAACAGATCATATACCAGATAATCCATGCCGGAAGCAGGAATGCAATCTGATTGAGCGCCACTTCACCCATATAGGGGAACGTAATTGTTGGTAATACTTCAATGATTCCGGCATCAAATGCTGCCTGCATATTGGTAAACGTCCAGAGCATCCAGATAAAGATAGGAACCGTCACAATCAGGATCCATCCCATCGGCTTAAACTGCTCCTGCGACATCTCCATCTGCTCTTCCATCATCCGTACCCGTTTGTCATTGAGCTTCTTGAGTCGCTTTTCATCGCCTGCAAGGGTTGCTTCACGGTAAATTTTCTGGAAATCCTTCATCTTTGCCTGAACAACCTGCATCTTCTCATAGTCTATCGTATATTTCTGAAGAAGGGATGAATAACACCCGGTGATCGCTGCAAGAATGAGGATAAGGACAGCCCAGAGACTGGGATTACCCATATCGCCGGTAACACCAATGGCCGTTGCCATCGGTCCAAATATAAGATCGGCTATAGAGCCGATCGCATTACGAAGAGGGGCAATTGAATAGGCCCCCATCGCAATCAGCATAACAATGAAAAAGGTGGTCATACCACCCATGCCCTTTTTTCCTGCGGATTTGCCTGGTGTTGAGATACGTCTCACCTCAGAATAGTTTTGAGTTCTGCAACAGAATTATTGAGCAGATTATCAGCATTGACCACAACTTTCACCGTACATCCGGTCAGCATTGCATAGGAGGCCGCCATTGCACGGTTAAACTGCTGGTGCTCACAAAGAGCACGGTATCCTTCTGCATCGCGGACACGGGTATCATCCGCCATCCGCCGCATCAGAATCTGGTCTTCATCCGTTTCAACAAGAACGACAATATCAGGCATCAATTCTTTAAGCACCCATTCAGGGAGTCCCGCCAGATATCCCTTCGGGGTCTTCACCGTACAATGTGTATCGATGATGATGTTGCCATCACTCTTTGCAATAAACTGAGCAGCATTCCGCTGCAATTCACGCTGAGTTGCCTGTTCGAGTCTGCGGATATCATCACGGCTCGTTACAAGACCCTGACTTGATGCTACATCGAACATGCAACTGCCAAAATTGACATTCTGATACTCGACACCCTCAGATGCGAGTTCAGAAATTGTCTGATTAATTACGGTCGTCTTACCAACGCCGGGTACCCCGGTAATGACTACTTTTTTACCCATTCTCTCCTTCACTCCTTGCCAAAGAACCCGCGCATGAACGGGTACATCTCCATGATCTGTTCACTTGCGATCTCTTCATACAATCGGTATACAATACTGACTGTCAGCAGGAGACCAGTTCCTCCAACCATTCCGATGACACCAAAGTAGTTGGCAATCACACTGAGGAGACCCACAAAGACCCCATCAATAACGGTGACACGGGGAATGTAACGGTCCAGATACTTTACCAGCACCTGTTCCGATCTCCGGTAGCCAGGGATTGACATACCACTCATCTGAATCTGTCGTGCAACGTGAGAGGAATCAAGACCGGCAGTCTTCACCCAGAAGAGAGCGAAGATTGCACCACCGACCACCATCACCATGAGGTCAAGACCCATGCGGGTAAAGATCTGCCAGATCGGGTGACCGACATCATACGCCCACCACATCCAGTCAGATGGACCGTTGATCGGTGCGAGATAGTACATCAAACCGTTTAACGGGGTATTGCCCTGGAACGTTCCGAGGATAGTGATCCCAAGATTGTTCAGGAACAGACCAAGCATCTGAACGTTTGCCTGCAGAACACGGACAAGGATCATTGGCAGCACACTTGCGTAGATCAGTTTCACGGGGAAACGTCCGCGAGCACCACGAACAGAAGCGTGTGCAAGCGGAATTTCAATACGTGTTGATTCAACATAGACAATCACGAGGAATATCGCAATGGTCGTGATCAACGCAAGCATATCTGTCCCGAAGTACTCAAGGAATGGCGCACCATCCGTGATAACCGCAAAGAGCCGCGGGAAGAACCCGATAGGGTATGCGTCCTCAACCGCATTCCAGTTTAAAAATCCGTTGACAAGACCCTGGGAAACACCCGCAACAATAAAGAGACCGACGCCGGAGCCGACTCCCCATTTTGTAACGACCTCATCCATCAGGAAGATCAGTAATCCACCGATACATATCTGTAGGAAGATAATGAACGTCACAATACCGAGATTTCCGCCGAATAATGCATTTGCAATGGCCGGATCAGCAGAAAGGAAACCACCGATAACATTCGGCAGTGCCTCGAGCACAATCATGACAAATATCAGGAGTTTCTGCAACCCCATGTACATGACCTGTCCACGTGCACTTGATGTATCCAACCCTAAGAGATCAGCACCCTTGAGGAGCTGAAGCACGATGGATGCTGTGACTATCGGTCCGATACCCAGGTGGGCAATTGAGCCACTCGCACCGGCTAAAAGGGCACGGTAGAACGAGAAAATATCCTGTGAACCAGGATCAAGCCCAAAAACCGGAATATTGGTCAGTACAAAATACAAAATCAGAATAGCAGCAGTCCAGATTAACTTATTTTTAAAGTGGACATGCCCTTCCGGACTTCTCACTGCTGGCATCGCTGCAAGCAGAGGTTCTAATCGATCCAGCATCGCTCCCATAGTAGAATTCCCTGAAAAAAAGAGAATCAGGCGTCCAGTGCCTGGCCACCGTTCTCTTCAATCTTTTGTCGGGCTCTGTCAGTAAATGACACAGCGGAGATTTTCATCTTCTTGGTAACTTGTCCGCCTCCAAGTATTTTATCAATACCGATTTGGCTTGCGTCGATAACAATGGTGTCCCCATCCATCAGAGCGTCTCCGGATGCGACAAGGGCATCGGCTATCTGGTCGATAAGACCGATGTCAATCGCCTCAACAGCGGATGATGGGTTCGGATTAAAGAACCCATGTTTTCCGTTGTGGACTTGATCGAGAAGGAGGTAATGGGTGAACCGGTGGTCACGGTGACCTGCACGGCCTCTGCCACCACGGTTTCCTGCACCACGACGGTTCTTGGCTGTCCCACCGCCACATGTTCTTGATCCGCGGTATTTTGAACGTTTGTTTACTGGCATCTGTTTCACCGCATCCTGTAAAGAAGTGAATTAATTTCACTTCCGTAGTTTCCGAGTGCACCGCCCTGCTGGAAGGTCCTTTTAATGGACTTGAATCCCTTGCGTGGGGGGTGGAGACGGAGTACTGGCTTGAGTTCCGGAACATCAGTCATTGACGCTTCACCTGCACAGATTGCAGCTGCGAGCGCTTTGATGTCCGCGAACTTTGAGTTCTCCTTTACATACTCATCGGTCAGGCGAAGGTTTCCCGTCAGCCTGCCACGGGTGGTAAGAATTGTTCCGAGTATTTCGGAGTCAATCTCACCATACGCCACGTAATCCTTAACCTTCCGGATCATACCGAGGTATGCCGGGGTGTCGGGAATAAGGACACAGTGGTTGATGTGGTGAAGACGGAGCATTTTTAGGGTATCTTTAATTTCCCTGTTGCAATTTACGACACCGCGTACCTGAACTACCACATACATTACTCGATCCCCCCTGTTCTCATGAGATTGGAGTTTTTCAATGCTTCAAAGGTAGCCTTTGCAAAGTTAATGGTGGTGCGGGTCTGCCCGAATGAGGATGTCCAGATATCGGTGACGCCTGCCAGTTCAAGAACTTTCTTTCCAATGTCACCGGTCACAAGACCGATGCCCTGAGGTGCAGGAATCAATGTGATGGTCACACTGCTTGCCTTGCCTTCAACACGCATTGGAATAGAGTGCCCTTCACCGCAGCCGCATTCCCAGCTGCCGCAACCGCGTTTTACCGCGATGATATTGATTTTTGCATTGGATATTGCTTTTTTGATTGCATTGCCGACCTGTGCGTCCTTTGCCTGTCCGTATCCAATGTAGCCGTTACGGTTGCCCACAACGACCACTGCACGGAACTTAACACGACGACCACTGTCGGTCATTCTCTGCACCATGTTGATGTCGAGTACTTCATCCTCAAGGTCGGGGAGGAAATAATCGACAATACCTGATTCTTTGATAGGTCTGCCAATTTCAAGCACTTCTTTCAGGCTTGTAAACTCGCCAGCAGCAACCTGTTTTCCGAGGCCGGTGATAGGAATCCATTCTTCCTGTTCATAGGCCATATTACTTCAACTCCTTCATGATTGCTTCTGCTGCCTGTTCCACATTCATAACGAGGTCAGCTGCACGCTCAGGTGCATATTCTGCAATGTGTGCGCCTTTCAGCCGGTCCTCACTCGGAAGAATCGAATCACCGTGTGGGACATTCAGACCGCCATCTACGGCGCCCTTCAGTGCACCGTAAACCTTTCCTCCAGGGGTTGAACGAGTCAAACCGATGTCGAGGATGGCTTCATCATAGCCTGCATTCAGTGCACGCACTGCAAAGAGCATACCTGTCAGATATGCTGCGGGTGTGTTTCCGGTTGCACCGGTAAACCCGAATCCTTTCAGCTCACTTGAGTATGCTGCAACACGTGTCAGGTCACCCTCAAGCGTTGCTTCTACCAGCTGAATGATGGTCTGCCGGTTGGTCTTTCTTACGACCATACGCGGTTTCTCGGAGAGGAGATACCGCATGCGGGCGTAGTAATCGGTCTTGCCCTGATGTCTCCTGCGAAACGGAACAAAGTACCGTGGTCCTGATGCCATTAGTTCATCCTCTCCTGAATCTGCTCAAGCTGTGCTTTCATATGTGCCACACTGCGGAACTGACCGCCTGCTGCCTTCCGGTATACTCTGCGGTAGAGGGTAACGTCAATGCTACCGTCGTCACGCAGTACACGGAGTTCTCGCCGGATTGCACGGATCTTTTTGATCCATGCACGTTTGGACGGAGTTCGTGCACCTGCAGATCCTTTCCTGCGTCCATGACCTCTACAATGGCCATAAGAACGTTTTGCGGCAAGAAGACGTGCACGGCCGCGGCTAATGCCTTGTACCGGCTTTGCACGGATAGCGCCTTCTTCAATAAGACCGCGGATATCCTCACGGGATATCGCGTTTTCGATATCAGTCTCGCGTTCGGCGTCCAGCCAGACACGGTTAACACCGCATTTGAGAACAGATCCTGCAAGGCGGCGCTGATTTTTCAGGTCACTCATCGGAGTCCACCTCTTCTACGGTCTCAGGTTCTTCTGCAACATGTCGGGACGCATCCTTCGGGTTGATTACCTTAAGACCAAGCGTAAGTGCCTTGTTCTGAATGACTTCGCGTTTCTTGTTGCCAACAGTGGCTCCCACACGGATTGCCTGTGTCTCAGGGTTAAGTCCCTCGAGATCTGCAGGTGCGAACACGAGAACTTCCTCGTATCCACTGGGGTGGAGACCACGAATAGCAACAGGGCTTCCAAAGCCTGGCCCTGGAAGACGGCCCTTTGCACGGATCTGCTTGCGCAGTTTGCTCTGAAGACCACGAGGGCGTCTCCATACATCATCCAGCTTCTTCTTCTGGGAAAGGCACTGGCGTGTAAAGCTCACCCGCTTTCCGTTGCGGATACGAATAAGTCTCTTCTTTTCGTCAGTCATCCTAATCACGCCTTCTGTGTGATGTATATTCCGTCCTGGAACACACGGGGATCACGATTGCGCACATGCGTAGCCCGCTCAATACGGGCTGCTGTGGTGCCTACGAGTTCTTTATCGATGCCGGTGAGAGTGACTTCGTCGCTTCCGGTTGAAACGGTCACTCCCTCTGAAATCCGTGCAATCCGAGGCTGTTTCTCGCCAAGGAAATTGATAATCTCAAGAGTTTTATCGGTCTTCTTGAGCTGGATTGGGAAGTGACTGTAAACCACTTTCATCTTATATTCATACCCTTCTGTAACCCCACCGCACATATTGCGGACATGGGCTGCATAGGTTCCTATCATTGCGACCTTTCTCTTGCGCTCAGATGTTGTTGAAACGGTAAAGACCGCTCCATCGCAGGAGACGTCGATGCCTGGGTAGCGCATATTGCGGGTGAGTTTTCCTTTGGGCCCCTCAATGGTGATTATTGCACCATCCATTGTTGCGGTAACACCTGCAGGAATCTCAACTGTACGTTCATTGTGCATTTATCACACCTCAGAACACATACCCGAGCAGTTCCCCGCCGATGCCTGCTGTTCTGGCCTGTTCATGTGACAACACGCCTTGTGACGTGGACATAAACAGAAGACCAAAATTCTTGGCCGGAAGGTAACGTGTCTCCCATTCTTCAAGCTCTACTAACTTAACAGAGAATCGTGGTGTAATAACCCCACATTTGTTGATGTTTCCGTTAAGTTTCACATTGAACTGACCGCCCCGGCCATCGTCAATGAGTTCAAATTCTGCAATGTAGTTCTTCTCTTTCATAATGCCGAGCATTGAACCGAGAAGCCTGCTTGCCGGTTCAACGATACAGCTCGTCTTACCGACATCGGAGGCGTTCTTGATGGTGCTCATCGCATCTGCGATTGGATTTGATCGTGTCATACCCTCTGCCTCCTAGTTCATCTTCTTAAAGCCGATTTTTGCGGCATTGTCCCGGAAGCACTGACGGCAGAGCATAATGTTGTGCCGGCGGACAAGCCCCTGCTTTCTTCCGCACATTTGGCACTCATTTGCACCACGACCGAATTTCTTCAGTGATGCACCGGTTTTCTTATCATCTGCCATTAGATCACCTCTACATTGAATGCTTCATTCATGTACGCAACAGCGTCTGCTTTGGTGACACGCTGTTTTGTCGGGAGCTTTTTCGTCTGAATTGATCTGCGCACAATGCGAATGCCTTTGCGCTCAAGAACAACGTTGACATCCATACCGTAGATACCGATCATAGGATCGTAGCTCTGGCCGGGGAAGTCAGTGTGTTCCTCAATACCGAATGAAAAGTTGCCGCTTGAATCGAACTGGGAGGCTGAAAGGGTATTTTCTACAATGCCAAGGGCAGTGCGGACGAACTCCTCTGCACGAACGCCACGGAGAGTGACGCGGCATCCAAGGGGCTGACCCTTACGGATACCAAATGCAGGCTGAGTCCTCTTTGCATAGGAGCGAATCGGGGTCTGTCCGGTGATCGCGGTGACAATGGCTTCTCCTTTGACAAGCTTGTCACCAGCTTCGCCGACACCCATGTGTATGACTACCTTATCGATATGAAGTCCCTGCATTGCGTTCACTGGTCAATCCCCCATTCACTGATATCTGTCGTCTCGCGTCCGATCATAAACACGTAGTTCTCAATCGTCTCGAATGCAACACCTGTGCCGTCTTCTACAAGAGCGACACGGTTGGGGATGCTTCCGGGAAGAATGTCAATCCGTGTGATTTTAGCGATTTTTCCCGAGTGGCTACCACCAATAATCATGGCGGTGTTGCCCTCTTTAAAGCCAAAGTGGTCAATGACCTTGAATTTGTTCTCTGGATTCAGAGATACGACAACGGAGTCTTTCGGCTTGTATTCCTGTGTATCAACGAGGATATTTGCACCGTAGCGGAGATTTAACTGAATCTTTCCACCTTTCACGATTGTCTTGTCCAGAATCTTGCAGAGGCGGCTCTGTGCTGCTTCTGCCGTAATGGGAACTGAGACGATATCGCCGCGTTTTGCACGGAGAATCCGGAAGTACTTGTCCACAGACGGGAGAGCGATGATGTCAAACACACCGATACCCATCTTTGGGTCAGTGCAGACAGCACCGTTCACAAACATCGCACGGCTCTTGAGAATGCGCTTTACTTCACTCATCGTGAGTGCCATTCCCATGTGATCACGCAGCCACAGTGCCACAGGCATTGCGCTTGCATTGTGAGGGCCTGGTGCGGTCTTTGTCACAAATGTGTTGGTCTTCTTGGCAATACGCCATGAACCAGGGCTGTTGAGCCTCTTTAAGTGGTTCGACATTACTTCTTCGCCTCCAGCTTTTCCTCACGACGTTTGTCTTTCAGATTCAGTTTCACGATGCATACATTGGATGGGTCCACCGGGCGAGGAACTTCACTTCCGTCGGCGCGGGTTGATGTAACACCGTGGACAATGATCTGCGACTTTTCGAGATTTACCCGGTCAACAACGCCTTCATTGCTGGCGAAGTCTCCACGGATAACCCGGACAGTATCACCGGTAACAACACGCACATTACGGCGGCTGTACTGTGTCCGGAGTTCCTTTGATAGCGGAGCATTCAGGAAACGACCCCTTGCATGAAGGGGTGCATTGTAGCGATATTTGCGCTGTTTGCGCGGCTGTGTGCTTGCAATACGTACCATATTTCCTTCACCTCAGACGATCATCGTTGCCATTGAACCGATCTTCGGGAAACGCTCTGCCACTTCACGTGCTACAGGGCCTTTAATTTCTGTTCCCTTAGGTTCTCCGCGTTCATTCACTACTACCATAGCGTTATCCTCAAACGACAGACGAAGGCCGGATACTCTCCTGATCTCCTTCCTCTGTCTGATGACGACTGCCTTCACGAGCTTCTTACGCATGTCGGGAGTGCCCTTTTTGACGGAAACTGTTGCTATATCTCCCAGACCGAGTTTGGGCTGGCGGCGGCGTACGCCGTGATACAAGTCAACAGAGACAATCTCCACCTGACGTGCGCCGGTATTATCGACGCAAGTAAGGCGGCTGCCGGTTGCTAGTGCACGAGGAGTGCGCGACTGTTTCGCTTTCATTCCTTCATCACCTCAACAACGACAAAGGTCTTGGTCTTTGAGATGGGGCGGCACTCGGCAATTTTTACCAAGTCGCCTACTCTAAGATCAAGACAAGGGGAGTGGTGTGCATGGATATGTGAACTGCGCTTTTCGTAACGCTTGTATTTCTTCACATAGTGCAGGTAGTCACGAGAGACTACTACTGATCCCTGCATCCGGTCACTCACGACCTTACCGGTAATCACCTGGCCGCGCACCGGTAAAGTGCCGTGAAATGGACAGTTCACGTCATTACATTCCTTTTCCGGAATGGGGACGTTCAATCCTGTGTTTTTAGCCATTATTTACCTCAGTTTCTGATTCGCATGCTAATTCTTCTTTCAGGCCGCATAATCAGCACCGACCCATCAACCCGTACCTGGGTATCATCGGGAAGGTGCAGATCAAAGGTCGCACACTTCTTTGCAACCCGAAGGGTGCGGTCACCAACACAGATATCAATCATCTGACGCGACTCGCCGCAGACCACACCGGTAATACCGGTCTGGACGCAGTTTGACGAAGCATGAACCCGTATCGGAAGTCCGATGAGTTCATGCCGACAGATGTTTTGTGCGGTGATCATGTGTGTTTCCTTATGGCCTGAAGTGAGAATCAGGCGTTGCGGCGCTTGTTCTGCTCAGTGCCGATACGAGCAATTGCTCTTCGGATTTCACGGATGCGTCCGGCATTCTCCGGTGCGCCTCCGGCACTTATCTTTCCATTATTCTCAAGAAGTTCGAGCCTGAGCTTAGCAAGCTGCTCCTGGAGTTCTACATCACTGAATTCAGTGACTTCTGATGCACGTAAGATTGCCATAATCAGAATTTCTCCTGTATAGGAACATCCTCAGATGCTTCGAGTTCAGCGTCAATCTCTGCACCAATGATATCCTCATCGACATCTGCGCCCTCATATGCATGCTCTTTGGGAGCAACGGGTTTAGGTTCGAGGACTTCAAAGGTGTCAGGCAGGCGTGCACCCGGTGGGATGATACTAACCTGAACACCAATCGTGCCAAGCTTCTTGACACAAAGGCCAAATCCGCGGTCCACGATGGTCACAGCTGGTTCACCAGAGTGCTTTACATGGCCCTCGGTGAACTTCTGGACACGTGAACGGGCACCGGTGAGTTTCCCGGAGAGAACGACCTCACAACCGAGTGCACCGGAATCCATCACACGGCGGAGAACACTGTTCCCTGCCTTGCGGAAATACCAGCCGCGCTCGAGTGAGTTTGCAAGTCTCTCTGCCATAATCTGGGCATTGAAACTTGGCTCGTCTACCTGCTGAACCTCAATCTGCGGGGAGTCAATACCATAGTCATTCTGGAGGTCAGCGGTCAGCTGGCGAACCACTTTGCCGCCCTTTCCAATGACAATACCCGGTTTTTCGGCCCAGATCGTAATCTGCGTGCCGAGAGGGGTGCGGGATAACTCCATGCCGCCGTAGCCTGCACGTTTCAGTTCCTTCTGAAGGAAGTTCTGAACGCGTGCTTCACGGACGCCATCTGCTACAAATCTCTTCTCAATTCCCATGTTCAGGCCTCCCTGACGGCAATGTCAATGTTGACAGACTCTGCGATTTTAGGTGTGGCGCGTCCCATTGCACGGGGGAAGATGCCTCGCATCTTACGACCGCGGTTGGTAGAAATATGGTCAATGACAAGATTTTCGGTGTCAAGACCAATGTATTCTGCGTTCTTCTCAACTGATTTGATCAGGGTGATGAAGCATCCGGCTGCCTTGACAGGGTAACGCCCGGCGTCCCAGCCCTTCAGACCGCTCTTGTGTGCAACATCATGGTTGAACCGGCGGAATGCTACTGCACGTTTCAGTGCAACAACATCCTCAAGGAAGGCAATTGCCTCTTTGGTCTTCATCCCTCTGATTTCACGGGCAATCTCAATTGAATGCTTGGGGGATACCGGAAGTTCATTTGCCTTTGCACGGGCAAAATCGTCCCTTTTCTGAATAGAATATGCTGTTCTTGCCATGTTCATCACTTCAGAGGTACGAATTTACTCGACCGGGTTGCACCGATACCAGCACTGCCGTGGTTCACACGACCGCGAGTGAGCGCAAACTCTCCCAGGTAGTGGAATACAGCCTCAGGCTGAAGTTCTACTTCCATGAAAGCTTTTCCATTGTGGATTGCGATGGTCTTCCCAATCATCTCAGGGAAGATGATCATATCGCGGAGGTGAGTCCGCACACGTTCTTTCCCGTTCCTGATGTCGTGCATCAGGCTTTCATGTATGGGGGACATGCCGCGGTTAACCCGTCGACGAATCCGTGCAGGCATAATGGGCAGAAGTTCTGTCATGCTCATCTGCTGCATATTTTCTATGGTGAAGCCGTGGTAGGTGAATTCTTCTTTCCGCCTCGGCAACCGTTTCTGTGTCTTTTTTGCCATATCTGATCACTCCCGACTATTTCCTTCCGGTTCTCCTCGAGGCGATATGTCCAACTTTTCTTCCTGGTGATGTACCGCGTGCACAACTCTTTGGTCTGCCGACATGCTGGTGTCCACCGCCACCGAATGGGTGGTCAATGACGTTCATACAGACAGCCTTTGAGCGAGGCCACTTCTGTGCCTGTGATTTCATCTTGTGGTACTTCTTACCCGCTGTGACAAACGGCTTCTCGCCGCGTCCGCCACCGGCAACAATGCCAATGGTGGCACGACAATCTTCGTTGAACCACTTGTCTTTACCGGAGGGCATTCTGATACCGACACGACCGATGTCCTTGCCGATAACCTGTGCCTGCACACCGGATGCACGAATGAACTTGCCGCCGTCATTGGGGCGTGCCTCGACGTTACAGACGTAGGCACCCACAGGGACACAGGCAAGAGTAGGGGTGTCTCCGTTTTTGATCGGAGCCCCAGGGCCCCATACGACCTTGTCGTCGATACCCATGCCCTCAGTTATGAGCATGAACATCTTCTTCTGACTGCCGTCAAGCTGGATCTTGGCAATCGGTGCGTGCCGGGCGGGGTCGTGCTCGATATCGATCACAATGCCGCTGACAGTCTCACCGACTGTACCAGGGTGCTTGAGTTCAGCCTTGTATTTGTGTGAAGGTGCACGGTATGTTGGGCCTCCACGGCCACGGTTCTGAGATATTATGCGTTTACCCATTCAAACCACCTCAGAGGATCCCCAGCCGTGAAAGTATCTCTTCACCGGCTTTCTTGTCTTCAAACGTGACAACAGCTTTCTTCTGGCCTTTCATTGTCATCATTGTTGTAACAGACAGTACTTTGTGACCAAACAGTTCCCCGACTGCACGAGCAATCTGGTTTTTGTTTGCTTCTCGGCGGACAATGAACTGAAGCTTGCCGTCAGTGTCGAGCATCATGGATGCTTTTTCTGTGACATACGGCGTTTTAATTACCATCTCACATCATCTCCAGTTTCTTGAGTGCACCGGCAGTCCATACAGTCAGACGTCCTGCCTGGGTACCTGGTGCGAGCAGTTCAGCGTTCAGCTGGTGTACCGCGACGACATCGACGCCGGCGAGGTTTATTGCTGCACGCAGAGGTACTTCGCTTGTGACAATCAGCACACTCTTGCGCTGCTTGTAACGACGGCCACGCATCTTGCCACGGCCTGCACGTACCTTTTTGCTCTCTGCAGAGCGCTCTACATCGGCGTATACGCCTACGACAGTGAGTGCTGCCACAACATCCTTTGCAGAGGTCAGACCCTCGAATGAATCATCAAAGATGACCGGGACGCTCCCTTCATAGAGATGGCCACGTGCGGATATCAGGTCCTCGTTTAAGGTTGCTGCAATAGCAGACCGGATAGCAAGGCGCTTCTCCTGTTTATTGATCTTGCGGACGAGCTTCTTCTCCACTTTCGGAGGGTGAGCTGCACGTCCACCTACTGCCTGCGGGACACGTGCTGTACGTGATCCATTCTTGAGGCGCGGAACCATTGCTTCACCACGACCACTGCCCCACGAGACAGCAGATGTGCGCATCCCTGCCAGTGGATCGGTGCCGTGTGGCTGGTAGCGCTCACTCTGAAGTGCAAGAACAGCGTTTTTAATGAGGTCCGGACGGTATGTCTCTTCAAAGACTGCAGGGAGCTCAATCTCTCCTGCCGAACCACCGTCAATTGTTGAAATCTGTGCCTTCATTTCAGATCATCCCTGTTTGCTGGCAACACTCACGTATTGGATTGCCGGTATGCGCTCAACATGTTCACTCTGCCGGATTGCAGGCCGCATTCTGATAAGACGTTTGCATGGACCAGGAACTGAGCCTTTAATTGCAACATATCTGCCTCTGACAAGACCGTAGTTCAAAAATCCGCCTGCGGGGTTGATCTCTTCACCGGATTCGCCGATCTTTAAGAGGCGTTTGTTGAATTCAGTGCGCTGCATGTATCCCATCTGACCGGTCTGTGGAACCTGCCACTTTACGTGGTGAGGGAACCATGGGCCAAGGTTACCGATATGACGCTTCTTACCGCCGCGGGAGTGTTTTCCCTTACGGGTCTGAATGCCCCAGCGTTTTACCGGGCCATTTGTTCCCTTTCCGGTGGTAATTGCGGTTACATCGAGGTACTCGCCAGTTTTGAGGACAGAGTCGAGCTCGACTTCCTTTCCTAAAAGAGCGGTTGCATATGCAACGCGGTCTTCAATACTGCCACCTGCAATGCGCATCTCCATGATGTCCCCTGCTTTCTTTGGGACACCGGTCAGAACTGCGGGCTGGGTCTTTGTGATAGCAAAGACAGCGGTTACTTTACCGGATGCTACTGCTTCCGAAAGTCCTGCAAGGGTTTCTTCGGACCATGCTTCAGCAAAGGCACGCTTACCAAAAGTGTCGTTTCTATACAGGCGTATGCCAATTACCACCATCGCTGGAATCTCAACGATAGTGACAGGAACCATGATCTCCTTGCCCTCTGAAGGGCTTTTCTTATGGTCGTCGACCATAACAATGTGAGTCATGCCCACCTTGTAACCGGCAAAACCCTGCAGTACACACTCCCCGGTGTGCTCTGGCCAGGCGCCATACTTCGGCACCTGGCTCTTCGCACGCTTGCGAGGACTGTATGCAAGTGAACCTCTGCGAGGTCTGTGTGTATCGGACATTGATGTATCAATCCTAAGTCTTGATTTTCAGTTGATGCTTCATCCTGCGATGGGGAGTCCAAAGCAGAATACTATCCGAGAAAGAATTGATTTTTCAACTCAGGTTTGAGCTGACGCTGTGTCGGATGGACCAAATGCCGTATGCCTGAACCTGCGGTATGGATTTAAAATCCTCATCGTTTGCTTCAGGCACCGGGTCCTTCACATATCTGAAAGATATTTTTCCGGTGTGGACCGGAAAGACTCATTCTCTCAAATTGATTTTGATAGTTTCCGTTTCCGCGCGCATACGAAATGCGCCGGAGTTGGGCTCGTTCCACAAAACGTCCACCCTTACGGCTCAATCAGATCCTACGTCTTTCACCCTGGTGTGTTAGAACACAACCATATCCCGGTACCCTTCCCCGCAGCAAGCTGCGAGGAAAGTCACCATACATGGTGATTCGCCGGAGCAGAGAACAGGCACGTAACCTGACCACTTCATAGAATCACCATATATGTTTCCTAAATGTTTCTGCGAAAAGGATATAAAAGTATGGAAAAAAAGAGGAGCCAAGAAAGGGGATTCACCCGAAGCAGAGGTCCCCATCCTTATTGATATACACATCAACGTCCTCGCGCACAAACCGCCCTCTGAACTTTTCGGGGTTTGCCTCCTTTAACCGGTTGATCAGATCAAGGGAATCATAGCGGACTTTAATCTTCAGTTTTTCTGCCTCACTGAATATTTCGCCTGCCGCATCAAAAAGATCGGTCCCGGCTTTAATGGTACACAGATGGGTTGCATCAAGCGTATAGATGAATTCGAGTGTTTCTTTTGCCTTTTCGATATTTTCATATGCCGCTTTTTCAATCGTGCATACATTCGCCTTGGAGGTATTGATGATGTCTGCTATCTGCTGTTGCGTCAGGCCCTGTTTCCGGTACCTGAGCACCTCCCTCTGACGCCCAGTGAGAAGACCTTGTTTCATTAAGTTTACTATATATTCCCTTAACTTAAACATTTTGCGTTGACAATCTTTGACTGTCAGATAATGACAGAAAATTCACAATGCTTATTACTGACTATTCTAATAGTAGAATGTTCTCAAATTTGAGAGGTTTAGTTATGGTAGTTAAAGTAGGAGTTGCAAAATTAGGCAACATAGCAAGCGGCGTTATGGTCGAGCTTCTGCTCGATGAGCGCGCAGACCGGACAGATATGCAGACATTCATGGCAACGAGCGGAACAAAGCTCGAAGTCGAGGATGTCGATCGGGTCGTTAAAAACCTTATCGCATACAAACCAGACTTTGCAATCGTTGTTTCACCAAACGGCGTCCTTCCAGGCCCAACCGGTGCACGTGAAGCATTGAAAGCAGCAGGAATCCCTGTTGTTGTCATCACCGATGACGTCACCACAAAGAAAGAATGGGCAGACCTCAAAGAGAGCGACTTCGGATACATTATCCAGAAGGCAGACTCCATGATTGGTGCACGCCGTGAATTCCTCGACCCAACCGAGATGTCTGACTACAACGGCAATCTGGTAAAGGTCCTCACCATTACCGGTGCATTCAGAAAGATGCAGATTGCACTTGATGCAGTCATTGACCAGGTTAAGGCAGGCAAGTCCGGTAAAGATCTTGAACTCCCAAAGATCGTCATGACCGCAGACAAGGCAGTCAAAGACGAGTTCTCAAACCCCTATGCATGTGCAAAGGCACGTGCAGCATTTGAGATTGCAGCAGCAGTTGCAATGGTCAATGTAAAGGGCTGTTTCATGACCAAGGGATTCGAGAACTACGTTCCCATTGTTGCATCCGCACACGAAATGATGCGCTCTGCAATGCTCCTCTGTGATGAAGCACGTGAGATGGAGAAGGCAACAGATGCAGTCATCCGTATGCCACACAAGAACGACGGCACCCTCGTCTCAAAGACCACCCTCATCTCCAAACCAGAATAACCCAAATACCCTTTTTTTCTAACGTTCTGCGTTTGCTACATAGTTCAGTCAGATACGCTACGGTGTAGTGAGTTGTTTTTTAAAAATGAAGTGTATCTCCCCGAGAGGCATCCCATACGAGAGCTATTTTTTCATAAAAGCAATTCCACAGATGGGTCTGCACCGCACTGAACTTCAACGCTATCCCCGTCTTACGCGAAGAGCCTTCAAAAAAAAAGAGTCAGGGCAGAAGACCGCCGATTTCTTCCGGAAGGGTCAGCACAATGGGTTCAAGGTGCATGCGCTCCATAAACGCCGAGTCGCTCATTCCGGTAGAACAGGGGTTAATCCGTGCAATAAGAGAGCAAAATGCACGGAACCCTCTGTCCTTTCGCCCGGCTGCATCACAGACGAGTGCCATGTTAAACGCATAATGACCCGCGCCACGATAGAGAGAGATAATTCGCTCCATTCCTTCTGCGAGAAGATGGCACCAGGGTTCGAGCTCGCCAATGCAGCGAATAGGAAGATAGGCACGCACCTCTTTTTCACCCAAAGGGACCGCGTGAGCGAAAAACGGCAGTTCGTCACCAAAGAGATGGCGCGGCCCCCCTATCTCGTGGTCAAGAAGACAATCCCGATACTTCATGCCTGTTTTTTGGCAGAAGGCCTCCGACTGGTGGATTACTATTCCTGCATGATAGGTCGGGGCTGCATCTGCACTCCCCTGCATATGAGGATGAATCATACTGGCACCGGCGGACGGCAGTGAATTCCAGTTGCAGGAGACATACCCGTCATCAGAGGACAGGGCAGCAATCTGGCCATAAAGGGCATCTTCAATCTGACGTGCAGTAATCTTTTCCGGACGATGCGCCTCAGTCACCACGGTCACCACATGCCTCTGTGCAAACGGATAGAGATTGGGGAACGTGACACTCTCCCCCACAGTGATGCGCTTACCATCAGCGAACAGCGGCGTTTCTGAATGAACCCGTTCCGGACAGAATACACAGGGGGGTTCATCATCCGGATTGTCTGGACAGTGCATGACATCAAAAGTGCGCTGAATCCGGTTTGGTGCAATCCGACACTGGAGACCAGTTAACAAATCCCTGCGGTACTGCATTGGATGATTCGTAGGACCGTAGTTTGTGACCTGAAATAGTTCATTTATTTCGTCTGTTGCCATTTTTAAGACCTGTTAAGAAAGTCATGCGGGTCGTAGGCGTTTGAGCCGACTCACCATGGATAACCCGAATGCGATGCCACCGCCGGTGGTCACAGCATAATCGATAAAATACCTAAAGAAAAAAAAGATTTTTGTATTGATCCGCAGTCTTAGATTAACTTTCCAAGAAGGCGGATGGAAGTGGTCATGTCAGGACCAAGGGGAGAGCCGAAGATGATCTGAGTAACACCAGATTTAGTAAGGTCTTCGCACTTCTGCTGAACCATGTCAGGGGTGCCTGCAATGGTGAATGCATCAATTTCTGCATCGCCAACGAGACCACCGACTGTTTTGAAGTCAAAGCGTCCAAGTGCTTCTTTGATCTTGCCGACATTGGCCATATCAAGACCATGGCGCTGCAGAAGGGGAGGTGGTGAACCTGCTGCAATGAATGCTGCAACGATCTTTGCTGCGTTGCGTGCCTTCTTCTCGTCCTTGTCAATGGACATTGCGGTGTATGCACCAACATCGAACTTCTTGAACTTTTTCTCGTCGACTGCATCACATGCCTCTTTGATCAGAGGAATTGCAGCTGCAAAGTCCTTAGGGTTGGATGCGTTGATCAATGCGCCTTCACCGATAGTGCCTGCGAGAGCGAGCATCTTTGGGCCCTGTGCACCGATGTAGGTTGGAATCTGCTTCTTTGCTGGAGGCAGAGTAACACCTGTTAACTTTGCACCGTCGTAGTCGAAGAATTCCATTTTACCGGTCTTCTTAACTTCTTCTCCGGCACAGAGTGCCTTGATCTGCGTGACTGCTTCTTCAAGACGTGCAAGAGGTTTTGCAGGATCAATTGCAAGTTTTGGGAGTGTGGAAAGGTCGCCAGGTCCGATACCGAGGGCGGCACGTCCATCGGATATCTCATTTAAGGTACACATAAAGGAAGCAATTGCTGCCGGTGTGTCAGTAAATGGGTTCATGATACCTGGGCCCATCTTAATTGCGTCCGTAGCTCCTGCGATAGCCGCAAGAACCGGGTAGCAGTGGCGGTTGTTGTAGTGATTCGTAATCCATGCAAAGTCAATGTCTTTCTGCTCTGCAAGTTTACAGTAATTTACCACCTGTTTCACGGTGATATTTCCGGGGACAAATTCAATACCATAACTCATAGGTCATTTACCTCAACTTGATATACCACATTGAGATTAATATACATTACCATTTAACAGGGAATGGAACCAATGTTTCCCTGCGTTATACCCGGAAAAACCTGAAATCACGGTTAATTTTCAACCTGACCTTTAGATTCAGGTTTATTTTAAAAAAAACATCCGGAGATTTCATTATTTACTAGAGCCTATCATACATCAGTAAGAGTGTACACAGGGACAAGAGGTTTCCCCGATAAGACCGGGGGCGAGTCTTTGTACAATAGGGTAAATTAGAATGAGAATACTTGCAATCGGGCTTGGCGGGGCAGGTACCAGGATCGTCGACCTGCTGTATAACCACGACATGAAGAGCAGAGTGGGGTGTGTAACAGCCGTCGCCGTCGATATGGATGGAAATAGCCTGCGACAGCTTTCTTCTGTCCCGGATAATGCACGAATGCACTTTCCGGTCATCGATCCCGAGATTCATTTTGATGTGACCTCCACCATCAATATCGAGGAAGTGATTACCTACATCCAGAATATGGATCACTTTGAAATTGACTCTATCATGATCTTTGCGGGTTTGGGGGGCAGTGTGGTTGATGCCATTCCTCAGCTCACCGAAGAACTGCGCAAGTCCTATATCGAGCCTATATTCGGTCTCTGCGTGCTTCCGATGCGTAATGAGGGAAAACGCCGCTCCTCAAAGGCCGCTGACGATATCGAACGCGTGAAAAATGTCCTTGACGCGGTCATTCTTTTTGATAACGAAACCTGGTATGAACGCCTGAAGGCCGAGTTTGATCAGTACAGCGTTGAAAAAGAGACGGGTATCAGTCCATACCGGCGTAAGATGTTTCCGGAGAATCCCCGGGATATCTATGCCATCTTAAATGATAAGATTGCGCGACAGATGGGCCTAATTCTCCGCGCGGGGGAATTCAGCGAGAAAGGGGTGGAAACGGCAGAGATTGTTCTTGATGCTGGTGAAGTGCTCAATACCCTGAAAGGCAATGAGCTTGTTGCAATCGGGTATGCCACAGAATCTCTCCGGAGCTCATTTCGGGATCGGTTTTCCCATTGGCGATCAGACACTTATTTTTCAGAGACATCCCATAAACGGGCGACACGAATCGTGACCCTTGCCAAACGTGCAGTGTATGAGGAGATATCCATCCCCTGCGATCTCACGAGCGCGGAGAAGGCACTGGTATTGATCGCAGGGCCCTCACGTGAACTGTCGATGAAAGGGTTTCAGACAGTACGCAAATGGATTGATCGGAGTATATCCGGTCTTGAGATGCGGTCAGGCGACTATCCGGTGATGAGTACCAAGTTTGTGGGTATCATCATTGTTCTCGCGGGCATCACCAATATCCCCCGGGTGACAGAACTCATGGAAATACGGCGTTCTTATCATGATGAACAGGAGTATGCTGCTGAAGAGATGCGCCTCAGAAAACAGCGGGGTGAGCAGTTCGCACAGCAGGAACAGGAAACCAGCATCTGGAAGGAGGCAGAGATGGCATTGAGTCCGGTTCCGATTGAGTGTGTAGAGAGGGAGGACGACGATGAGAGAGGAAACCTTGACATCACCGACCTCTTTGAGGATGGACCCGCATGCGATGAGGCATTCAATCAGGATCAGGAACCTGAACCGGAATGGGAAAACACTATAACCTCCGACTGGCAAAGGGAAGAGCAGTCTCGTACCTGGCAGGGGGAGGAGTATCCCCCGTATCACTCTTCTGAGAGGGAGAGTTACGTGCAGGTACAAACAGACCGGGAGATGACCATGGCAGCGGAGGATGGAAAAGAAGTGCCAAATGACGGGATGATCACCCTCGGCGGTGTCGCACGCAGTGACAAGCGGAGAGCATCAGATAAGGACGATATGGTTTCCATCGGGGTGAAGTCGGAAAAGAAAGGTATGGATAATAAAATATCTATACCCTCCCGCGAGGAGCGAACGATTGCCGACATCACCCGGATGACAGACGGGGGAGGTAACTTGGCGCCAAAAGACTCCATTTTTGGTCTCAAAGAGATCCCGTCATCCGATAATAAGGGGCCCCGCGACAACGCTCTTGTCGGTGAGACGATCAGTATCGGGAAACAGGATAAACGCCCGAACGATGCCGCCTTTGATGGGAATAGGGTCAATGTCTCCTCGTTCAGGGGACCGAATGATTCGGCATTCATAGGTCGTTCGATTTCG
>JAAYIO010000272.1 GCA_012523385.1 Methanomicrobiales archaeon | reverse complement strand
TCTTCACCGAAGTCTGACGCCATCTTCAACATCCTCTATGCGATGGACATTTTCCCGCATGTCGAGCATTTTGTGTATGAACATATCTACCGGTTTGATACCGAGGAAGAGGCAGTAGAATACTTCAAACCACGGCACTGTGTCACCACTCCTGAGCAGGAAGAAATCCTCAGGGAGTATGTCATGCGGTCCCTTGAGCATGACGGAGATACGGTCACGGTGCCAGGTCATTCCCACCGCATGAAGATGTGGTGGGATGTCCGAGATTTTGCACCCGTTCAGTAGAGGGGGCTTGTTTTTTCTTTTTTTATTTACCATTGAATGGGTATGAGCCATCATTTAAACGATTCCTGTCGCTAGATGAATTTGAAGATCCGACCTATGAATAAGACCCGTTTACTCTAAAAAAAGCAGAGGGATTCACTCCCGTAAATACCGTATTACCTGTTCCACCACTTCCGGGTTCCCCGGCAATCGGACATGGCAGTATTCTTCCGGAGAACAATGCAACATCGTCGGGTCGGCCGGGAGCACTGCCACCTCAGCACCCGAAATGATCGAATCAGTATGGGAGACAATGCCGTCACCACAGACGGTCTTTTTCCATCCGGAAGATGAATATTCCCATGTCTGTCCTTTAAAAAGAGGGAAAAATTCCGGGATGGCAGTTATATTTTCGGCAACTATCACCCGGTACCTGACATCCCTACGCAAACCTGCCTGACGCAATACTTCTACAAACGGCCCGGAACTCCTGAATTCCTGAACCAGCTGATCCTCTGCAGGGTCATATGTTCGTGGCACAAAAGTTCCGGTCAGTTGTCTTAGAATCTCCGGCCCGTGGACGGGATCATTAAAGAGTTCTGCCATCGAAGAACCGTTATTTGGAGGGCCGATGCCGATGAGCGTCCTTACCGGAATTTGGCGGGATGTCCCATCCATCACCTCCAGCATATATCGGGCAACTGCAGCGCCCATAGAGTGGCAGACCAGATCAATTGGCCCGTGATACCCATGTTCTTCCTGCATCGTGTGAATAAAGTCCCTCAGGGCAGAGCCAATCTCTTCTGCCCCTGCATCCCGCATTCCGCTGTGGTTAAAGTTCCAGCATACAAATGACTCCTCCTCCAGTCGCCGGACAAGAGGTTTCCATACCCCGGGGTGACTCTTCCACCCATGCACAAGCACAACAGGACAGCTCGGTTGCATAAGAAATATTGTCGTTTCTCAATCAAGACATCTTTGGTGAAAAAAGGGTTTTTAGTGTTTGTCCCCTTTGCTCACTGCGGTAACTTCATCCAGTTCATATGAGCCGGGCTCAACCGTGGTATTCTTCACAATATACATCGGGATTGCAATAAACGCGATTCCCAGAGAGATGATGCCACCCATGATGATGGCAGCAAGCAGAAGCATGAAGAGACTTGCGGCGATGATCTCCATATGGGTCAGTACGAACAGGGCGATTGCGATGATGACGCAGGCAAAAAGGATGATCCCTCCTGCCCGCCGCCGGTGATTGGTTATTTCAGCAGTCATAGCACATCAGAATTTTATCTGGAATCCACTGCCGCTGTTGTTGCCTCCGGATGACTGGGTCGGGAAGAACGGCATTACGGCATTTGCCAGTTGCGCCAGAGTCATTGACTGAATAATTACTTTTCCGGGTCCGGTAAGTGTCGTCATAAAGAGCCCTTCGCCTCCAAACAAGGCCGTCTTAATGCCGCCTACTGCCTGAATATCGTAAGTGACCGATGGTTCCCATCCCACTACATGGGCTGTTGAAACTTTGTAGACCTGACCGGGTGTCAGGTCTATCTCCACAAGATCGCCTGCTGCATGCAGGAATACCATCCCCTCACCTGATAAGTGCTGGAGAATGAACCCTTCACCGCCGAAGAAGGTGGCACCCAAACGCTTCTGGAATGCAATATC
>JAAYIO010000271.1 GCA_012523385.1 Methanomicrobiales archaeon | reverse complement strand
CCATCGGATGTTGGTGAAGCCGTTGAATTTATTCTGGATGTATACAGGCAATGGAAAGAAGGGAATGACGTGGCTGTGATAAGTGAAAAAACAGAGACATTCAGAAAGAAATACAACTACGAATCACTGGCAGGAAAAGTGGCAGAAGTATTTGACGAAATTGTATCGGTTAAAACAACCTGATTTAATGTGAAAAATCTGTTCACAAGAGAAATCAAATGTGCATTTTGGACAGAGACAAATAGATGGGATTACTGCAAATTTATTGGTTCTGATATAACCGATTATTAGTGAATTTCATGAACTCTCTGTACCATATCCAAAATAGGTGGCATCAATGTGACAGATGAAATAATATTACTTTTTAGTTTCATTGCCAAATTTCTGGTGTCATCATTGTATATCAAATTGGGAACAGAACATCTTAGATCCCCTCCCCCTCACAAAGGTAGAGTTCCGAAAGAAGAAGAGTATCTCCACCGCAACATGTTCCGGGGGTATTTGTCAGGGATCGCTGATATGCCCTCGTAGCATTCCCGCAGACGCTGTGGCGGGGATTTGTTGCCGGCCCCCTCGATACACCCGTAGGTGAAAGGGGTCCGGTAACAATCCGTTTTGTTTTAAACACTGTAGCCGACCCGTGCAATCCCAGGATAAATCTCCGCAACAATCATGGAATCTGGTTCATTCCCCACATGAATGGAACCCTGCTCTTCTCTCCTGTTATCCTCATGAAAGCTCCGTTCTTATGATGATATGATCGAATAATTTCACCACAATATTAAAATAGTCTACTTACAAGTATACTACTCATGAGTGTATTCCTTGACCGTCACCGGGAGCGGTTCCTTCTCCACGAACGATATGAAAAAGATGGAGCAGAGCTTATTGTGCTCTACGGGCGACGGCGGGTAGGGAAAAGCGAGCTTCTCGATCAGGTTATTTTATCAAAAAATGGAATCCGTCTCCTCGCCCGTGAAGAGTCAAAGATGCTGCAGCTCAGACGTTTTTCAGCAGAACTGGGAGAATTTTTTCAGGATAATTTTCTGAAGAAGAATGGGTTTTCTGATTGGGACAGTTTCTTTGAATATATTCTTCAGCACTCAGGCTCCCGAATTATTATTGCCATCGATGAATTTCCTTATCTGGTGAAGGAGGACTCTTCCCTTCCCTCCATTCTTCAGGCGTACTGGGATAATCACCTCAAGGATACTCAGGTGTTTCTCATTCTCTCAGGTTCAGGCATCTCGATGATGGAGGCATCGACGATGAGTCATGCAAGTCCTCTCTTTGGAAGAAGAACAGGGCAGATTCTTTTGCAGCCTCTTCGGTTTATCCATGTTTTTGAGTATCTGGGGGATATGCGAAAAGCGGTAGAATTTTATTCGGTCTTTGGCGGGACGCCTGCCTATATCATGGCAGCCAATCCGGAAATGGATATCATGACGAATATCGGCGAGAAGATACTTCGAAAGGATTCCTTTCTGTTTCGGGATGTTGACTTTGTCATCCGGTCAGAGTTGACAGAACCCCGGTATTATATTTCCATTCTACACTCTATTGCACAGGGAAATCCTCGTATAGGACTGATATGTAATGATACCGGCCTTTCCAAGAGTGTTGTCAGCAAATATCTTTCCGTTTTAATTGACCTGAACCTGGTCTACCGTCGTATTCCTGTGACCGAAGGGCAGAAAAGCAGAAAAGGGCTCTATTTTCTTTCAGACAATCTGTTTGATTTCTGGTTTTCGTTTGTCAACCCGTACCTGGAATCTCTCGAACGTGGCAATACGCAGTTGATTGTTGATCAATATGTCCGGCCACGTTTCAATGCATATGTGGGCAGGCACTTTGAGGGGATGATGATGGATCTCTTTGAACTCTTTAACGGACAGGGTGTCCTGCCCTTTGTTTACAGCCGGATAGGGAGCTGGTGGCACCGGGGGGATGAGATCGATAT
>JAAYIO010000029.1 GCA_012523385.1 Methanomicrobiales archaeon | reverse complement strand
TTGCCGTCAATGATGGCAAGCTTCCGGTGGTTGCGGTAGTTTATCCGCATATTGATGCGGAAATATTTTGCCCGGAAGAACCACGCAACCTCCCCGCCCGCATCTGTTAGTTCCCGGAAGAAATCCTTCGGCAGACCGTGGCAGCCAAGGGCATCCCCCAGCACCCGGACGGTCACTCCTTCCCGTGCTTTTCGTGCAAGAGCGGTAGCAATCTGCCGCGAGAGATCGTCATTTCTGATGATGTAATACTGCAGGTGAATGAAATCCGTAGCATGGTCAATTGCGTCCAGTAAGGCATCGAACTTGGCATGTCCATCGGTGAAAACCTCCACCATATTGTCGCCTGAAATAACCGCCTGATCGTTTCTAAGGAGCATCGCAATCATATTGAGATAATCTCCGGCCTTATCCTCGAGCGGTATGTGGATGCTCTTCAGATCCTTCTCGTGCTGTGCAATCACCTCTTTTTTAAGACGGTCATCCGCTTCTTTTAGCTGGAATATTCGCCCCTTGTATATTGTCTGGCCAAAGACGAGGTAGAGAAGAAACCCGAATATGGGCAGAAAAAAGAGCACTGCAACCCACAAAAGGGCCACAGATGGATTTTTTCGTTCAACAAAGACCACCGATATAGCAAAGGTGATATTTGCTAATACTATGATACTCACCAGACTGGAACTAAACATATCAATAACGGACTGTGAAAAAATCATAGACTTCCTCTCCTTTTTGTTCAGCTAAAGATCCCGGCCCCAAACAGATATACCTGCCTTTTTACCAGAACGATATTACACACTCAAAACGACTCGGTTTTTCAGCATATTTCAGGAGGGTTTCGCTCGAAAGAGATACATACAGGCAAATCCCGCCATACAGACCGCGGGGGAGAGCGGCACAGTAGCAGGTGACGGAACAGTTGCGGATGAGTGCGGGGGTAGTGATGTATCCGTAAAGGTCGGTGCCGGTGGTGTCAGGTCGGGCGCATCAGGTAGCTTTTCAACCGCAACGAGTGAGAATGTCCCTGACTGCGTGACTCCTGTCTTCGGCACTTCAACAATGAACTGATACTTCCCCGCCGACCATCCGAGAGTATTAAAGGAGAATGACCAGAAAGGAGGAGACCCTGCCTGCACCACCACGGTCCCTGAGGTTCCGGAGAATATTTTTTCATCCCCCTTTTCGGAGGGGAGGAATGCCGCCTCTTCTACAGTAATCAGAAGAATGGTGCCGGGGGCGAGATTCGTCTCGCCCTGAAACGTGATAGTATCACCCATGGGATAGACAGAAGATGTCTCCACCAGATCAACGCTGTCTGTTTTCGCTGAAACAGGACCCATACAAACCAAAGACAAAATGATCAGGGCTGAAAAGAAAAATGGCAGAAAATGACCATACCTATCCCATGACCAGAACGGCAGGAAACTCATATAGGGTATACTGCGGGCCAGATACTAAATGGTTAGGCAATTATGATACAGGATCACTATACGTTCACGGCATATCAGGCAATGCTTCAGCAGAGGTGACTACCCCTGCCGGAGCCCAGTCCTCACCCGGCAATAGGGCATTTTGCCAGGCTACCGGGATCAGCGTTCCGTCAGCACGAAGAAGGAAACCATTCTCAGACACCGCAGGGAAAATTCCTGTTTTGAGGACGGCTAAAAACCGTTGTCGCACCACTCCTCTGGATTGCGACGGCACAACGGTATCAAACCAGTTTCTGCCGATAAGGGCGTCCGCCGAATAGCCGAGCATCTCACTGCCCCGGCGGTTCATCGTCCGGATGCCCCCCTCCGGGCTAATAACGGCAATTAATACGCCCGCCGCATCGAGTGACTGACGTGCCTGATCCCGTTCAGCACGAATGCGCTGTTCATTACAGACGGTATCCGTCACATCCCGGTAAATTCCCAGTATATACCGAAGATCGCCTTTACCGGAGAGTATGGGTATCTTTTTGACCCAGAGAGTTCGTTCCCCCAGAGCAGGTACATCTGCAACAACCCGGGGTAATTCCACCTCTTTCCCGGACTGCAGAACCTCTTCATCCCCGCACAGGAGCGTGCGGCAGAGAGTCGGCGTAAAAAACGCGGTGCATTTTTTACCGGCCATATCTTCAGAGGAAAAGCCAAACATCTCCTCAAATGACTGATTCACAAACACGATTGACCGATCGGTTGCATTTGTAACCATCACCTTTGCAGGGATATTCTGAACAATGGAAAAGAGAAACGACTTCCACTGCCGAAGTCTGCGTTCCTGTGCCCGCCGTTCACTCACATTCCTGCAGACCGCACGGTACCCGGTAAAATCTCCCAGAAGGTCATACTGGGGGGATGCACTGACCTCTACATCAACCAGATGTCCATCTTTATGGCGCATAGAGATGGGTATCACAGACCCTCCCCGAGGGGATGTGTGACATACCTCAAGGGCTGCCTTCACCCCTACGTGCTTTGATTCAGGAATGAATGAGAAGAGCGACTCTCCCTCCATATCTTCCGGCAGATATCCCAATATATCTTCTGTGCGCGGACTCACGTAGAAAAATGTCTCGCCCTCCCCGATGATCCATATTGCATCACTAATATCTTCAACAAGGGTACGGAACTTCAGTTCACTATCACGGAGAGCTTCTTCTGCCACCTTCTTTCCAGTGATGTCCTCCATGACAACAGCTACTCCCGGCTGACCGGAATTGAGAACGGTGGGAATCGTCTTGACCCGGAAGTAGAGCTCACCATCCATCCGCATATACCGGAGTTCATCTGTTGAACCTCTCCCTTCCATCGCATCATTGATGCGGCCTACGATCAGGGGATGGTCAAAAGCCACAAGTGCGGAATCCCGCATATTTCTGCCTACGATATCATCCCGGCACCCTTTCAAAAAGGTGCAGATGGCGTCGTTTGCTTCGACGACGGTAATCAATGGGTCCACGACAAATACCATATCAACCGCACAATTCATCATTGCAGAGATGGGCATTCGTTGTGAGACATAGAACACCTTTGCCTTGCCATAGGTCTTCATATCCACCTGCCCTGCCACACGAAGCATGTCCAGATAGCGCGAGACCGTGTTCCGCTTCATCCCAATGGCATCTGCGATTTCGCGGACAGCCATACCTTTGGGATTCTCCTTGAGAACCTCAGAAATGCGGGTTAATTCTTCAGGAAAGGCACCGAGCATGTATGAATAGCATTTTCCGGCCCATATATTATAGGTATCGTTAATGCATTAGCCAATGCCACGACCCAATGCACCATAGTGGCGCACACGTCAATGCCAGGCATTAGACAATATATTTAAATACGAGTGCCCCGAATATGATATTAGTACCAGCTGGCACAAGTTGGGAACCAATACACCACTCCCCGCAGTGGTTTCACCAAAGCTACACAGCGGCTGCATCCGGATTTCTTCGACCAGGGAAATCTAAGAAGGTACGGATACACTCACCAGGGAGACCATGAGATACTAGGGAAAGGGGGCGCACCGGATCAAAACCATACACACAAACACACACCTCTCAACACACGTACCATAACAAACCAATACCCACACCCCGCGCCCCTGACTTTAAACCTCAGAAATCTATTTTTTAAGCATTTTTAACGAACGGCCGATAAGAGATCGTTTTTATTATCCACTATACTCAAGACGATTCCTGCACACTCCTGTTTTCATGCCCCACCGATTCAGAGGGAAAAAACACAGACCATTATACTTTTAAAATTGGTACGGATTTATGCCGCAATCACACAGCTGAATCATCATCTAAATAATAAGCGACCTCAGTAACTTTATCGAAAAACAGAAAATGTAACCGTCATTACGGCAGGAAAACATGCAGAGATTTAAACACAGAGAAGAGTCAAAAAAAGGGTGGGAGATAGGATTCCGAAACGATAAATCGGGATATACTATCATCCGAGGCACTATTTCGGGACCTTCAGAATGGCGTTGGATCGTTCCAACTCGGCTACCGCTTTCCCGACGGCACTGTCCACACTTCTGCGCCGTGAGCCCCATTCGTTTTCATCAGCGTGCTCAAGGAGATCAATCTCAACCTCTGCGAGACGGATATACATTCCTACATCCACATTGCAGGATGTCATTTCCCGCCGCATAGGATCTGATGCATGCAGCAAAAGATCACAATTCCGTCCATCCAGCCGCTTGACCTCAGCCAGCCGGGCACGTGCCTGTTCAATATACGCTTTGCGAGTGCTGTCTTTTTTGGTTAATTTACTATCCGTCATTTTGAATCCTCCGTGGATTGATCGCTTCTTGGACGGCATTCCATAAAAGATCTCCTCACCCCATAAGAACATCCTTATCATAGAAACCCAGAAAATCCAAAAAATGTTTAATTGGCATTACATGCCCTAAATATTCACATCACCTTTTCACGGGCAGATACGGGGGAAGAAAGAAGACGGGGCAGATGCGTGGCGCTGTCTGTGACAACGGCAGATACCTCAAGCATCAGATTCACCCGTTCAGTGATACCTGCCTGCCGGAAATCGGTGCGAACAGCGATGACCGGAATGCCCTGTGCATAGGCATACCCCATCTCCCACGCCGTACCGGAATCCGCATCTGCCCCGTCGATGACAGCGACCACGACATCTGACTCACCGAGGGCGGCAAGATTCTCCGTAAAGATGGCCCTCGTGTGGTCCGCGGATCGTAAGGCAGAGGAATCCCCACATTCCTGCGGCAGATGGACCGTAAAGAGATGCTGCCCGAGAAGATCGGCAACTGAGCGATTATATGCCCGTTCGGCCTCTGAAAAAAGGGGGGCCGCAAGGTAGACCCGATAACGGGCAAAGTCATAGACATCAATTGCAGGAATCTCAGGAAACCGCGAGAGAAAGACACCCCTGCCAGAGTGACGTTCATCAGTCCGGTACCACTGGTTCACCCCACATACCGGAGACGAATCCACCCCCACGATGCAGAGAGGAGCGCCCCGCTCAGCGATAATCTCTCGAACCATTTTTTCGGAACGGTCCAGAATAGCTGCAAACGCAGGCGAGTCAAGCCGACCAATATAGGGCCCCGGCGGATGTTCCGGGCCCAGATATTCGGTCTCAGAACAGGGCATCATCACCATATCAATATCAAACGCACGGCAACGCTCCTGTGCCCGAAAGAATGCTTCGAGGTCGGCATCGTTTGTTATCCCCACCGCACGGAAGGAGGGCTTCGCGATGCAGGGGCACATGAGTACATACATTGATTATTCACTATGCAAACAACCATTAGATAAAGGATGATTCCCCTCTTTGCCTACCGTGACAATTCCTGCGATCCTCGGCGATGTTCAGTCAAAAAACTCGAGCGTCGCGGATGCGTGCAGGTTTTTTCTCGGGTGGAAAAAATACCCCGCTCAAGCCTCATTCTTGACCCAAAAGCACCGCAGGCACTCTCACCCGGGGATCGGTCACCAAAATCCCTAACAGTTCTCGACTGTTCATGGGAGGTCTTTGAAGAGATTCAGGTTTCCCGCTGGCCTCTTCGCCGGGCACTCCCGTTTCTGGTGGCGGCAAACCCCGGTCATTTCGGGCGGCCGTTTATGCTCAACTCGGTCGAGGCATTTGCCGCAGCCCTTGCCATTCTGGGTGAAAAAGAGCAGGCAGAAGAGATACTCTCGGCATTCAGCTGGGGAATGCGGTTTTTAGAGGTGAATCATGACCCCCTTACGGAGTATGCTTGTGCAAAGGACTCCGCCGAGGTGGTTGAGATACAGTCCTGTTATATCTAAATTCTGCTCGTCGGGCGAAAAACCTGCCATGCATTCCAGATGAGCAGGATACCCCAAAGAACAGCAATCCATACTACCCAAAGTGTTTCCGGAGCTATTTTGAGATTCACTGCGAAAAGAATCAGCATGATTCCCAGATAGAGCACAGCATGATAAACAAGACCCCGCATAGGGAGGTCTGTGAGAATATCTCTGCCCCTTCCATCTTTCCCACCTTGGATCGGTTCGTCTGGTCGAACCGTCATTTCTATCTCCTTTTGCATAAGTATTTGTTATTTAAGGGTCGGAAGGAAAAAAACCTGTGGAACGATTGAGAGTACACTTCCTTCACAGCACAGATATGCGGTTCGAACAACTGTATATATAACACGAAAGGATGCAACCGTGATCAAAAAACAGAGCGATTCATGGAGAAGGCTGAGGAAATAATGGATGCATGGGAGAATAATTACCGCCAAAGAGGCGCACTCTGGCAGGGGCAAGCAACAGGAATACCATCATTCCCCGCTGGCGCAAGGGTGCTCGAAGCAGGATGCGGCAACGGAAAGACCCTTGCGACCCTCACCAGAAACGGATGCAGCGTAACCGGCTGTGATATCGCTGAATCTGCACTCCACCTTGCGAGAGATGTCGTACCCGGCGCATGCTTTATTCAGGCGGATATCCGAGATCTCCCCTTCCGGGATGGCACATTTAACGCTGTCCTTGCCGTCCATATCATTGGTGCACTCAGTGAATCTGATCGCCTTCGCGCCACAGCAGAACTCGAACGGATTCTCGTGCCCGGTGGCATCCTCTTCTTTCGGGAATTCTCGGTCGCAGATTTTCGCTGTGGTAAGGGCAAATCTGCCGGGGAGAATAGTTTTCTCCGGGGAGATGGTGTGATGACCCACTATTTTACCCCGTCTGAGGTTGAATCCCTCTTTTCAAATGAGAAATGGGACGGATCAATACAGACCGAACGATGGGAGATGCGGGTTCGCGGCACTCGCTATCCGCGGGAAGTTCTCTCAGGGACATTTCTGAAAAAATAATGACTGGAGGGGTTCGACGCACCCATTTCTTGAGACTAAATTCAGTATAGAATATGATCAGATTCTTTTCTCAGTTAAAATAGAAAGCGGAACCAGGGGTGATGGTTTCAAAGATGACCCCTTCTGTGGTATAACCCACAAGAATGAACAAAATTTCTTTCCCCGGTCATCATCGATCATCCAGAGAAGAGAGTTCTCGAGTTCCTCCTGGAAGACCCGAGATTTTTAAAAAACTACATCTGCGTCTGTCATATGATAGGATGAAATCAAGGGGAATATCAACGAATTTTTGTATAGAAATGGCCATTGTCTTCACATCTCGGGGGATTATCAGCAACATACCGCACTGGGATAATAATTTTTCGTCACCCCTAGCAACCATCAGACTCTTTTTAAAAAAAAAACCTGCCGCCCCAGAGGGAATATCCTACTCGGCGTGCACTATAAATTGTTAATAGTGAAGCATTTAAAAAAAAAGCAAGAATGATAAGAATTCTAATTTCTTAGAACAGGGGCTTTTGATACCGTGCCCTTATTTTTTCGTAATACTGTTGGTGATAATCCTCAGCGGGCCAAAATGTGCCTGCGGGTAGCACAGCAGTCAGAATGTGATTATCATACTCCCCAGATGCTTCAATTTCCTGGATGAATGCCTGGACCGTCAGACAATCCTCTTTGGTACAACAAAAGATCGCTGACCGATACTGAGAACCATCAAATCCAACCGTCACCTCTTCTGCGGTAGAGTCAAACAGACTAAAAAAACGGCTAAGAATAGCGGGCAGGGTGATAACAGCCGGGTCATAGGCAATGCAAACCGCTTCCACATGCCCGGTTTTCCCGGTGCTGACCTGCGTATAATCCGGATCTTCCTCAATTCCTCCAGTATACCCAACAACCGTAGTTAGGATGCCGGGTATCCTGTAAAACCCTGCCTCAATACCCCAGAAACAACCGCCTGCAAGAATTATCTGGCATACCCCAGTCTCTTTCTCTTCGTTTGGTACCTGCATGTGTTGTACGATAGGATTTTTTGTCATAGAAAATGGTGCAATCAGAGAGCCTTCAGTCAATTGCGGGAATTGATGCCCAAATCGTGATGTTTACGCAGAAATTCCCGAATCTTTTCTGATTCCAGAAATCCCCGGTCCAGCCGGTTGATGATACCATCAATCTCCTTTATTTGTTCCATCACGACTTCAGCATGCTCAGTTGCGTCCATCTCGGTGTAGGCGCTGATGATCATCAGTGGGTTTCTAATATGGTCATTTAACGTGGCAAGATTTGTAAGGTTCTCCTCAATCTGATCCATTGCCTCCCGCTCACGTTGTTTCAGGTTAAGGAGCTCGGTGACATCACGGCCGATAAGCACTACCATCTCCTGCCCAAGGTAGCTTAAAAGTGCCCCTCGTATATCAAAACGGACCGTCTGACCATCGCGGGAAATGGCATCCCACTTCATGCTTATTCGTTTGCCACTAAGAATATCCTTTAGGGTATCATCCCTTCTGTGAGATGAACTTACGCCGTCTTCCTGAAATTCCAAAGCAAAATCCTGAACCGAATGTCCTTTCATTTCTTCCGGGAGATAACCAAGTGCTGTTGCAAACGCAGAATTTACCTCAGTGATGTGCGTCTTATCCGTTATGAGGATTCCATCTGGTGATGTCTCAAAAATCATCCGGCAGCGTTGTTCAGCGACATTGAGTGCCTGTTCTGCCGCTTTTATCTTCCTGAGGTCAACGATCATCTCAATGAGGCATCTTCTGCCCAGATACACGACCTCTCTCACAGACTTTAAAACCGGGATTCGGTCACCATGTGCCGTCAGAAGGATCCGTTCAGACTCATGCACCGTTTCCCCCAGATCAGTCACGGGGCAGAGCCCATCTTTCGCCGGACAGATGATATCCCGGCAGGGACGGCCAACGAGCTCATCCCTTTCTGCCCCGATGAGGTCGCATGCCGTCGCATTTACATCCATAATTATGTGAGTATCTGCATCGATGACGAGAATGCCCTCAATGGTTACCGGGAAGATGATCTTGAGGAATTCATCGTTTTCATGCAGTACCCGGAGCGTCTCGGATTCATGAGAGAGATCAAAAAACGAGCAGCCATACGACCTCCGCGAAAGCCCGAGGGGAACCACGTGCCCGGTGTAGATTTTTCCGGACTGAGAATGAGTCCAGTCCCGGACATATGAACTACCCTCCATGACGGCATCATAAAAGAGAGAAACCCATTTCAGGGCATCATCCGGGAAGATATCATGGACAGTCTTTCCGATGAACGTGCACTCTTCAACCCCCAATGTCGTGCAAAGTGACGGATTCACTGCCAGATACCGGAAACTGAAAAAATCGCCTTCACTATTATAAAGCGGTTCGATGATCATCGCACCGGACACCTTATTGTTGAAGTATAACCGGAACTGCTCCTCACTCTGAGCCTGAATCTCCTCAAGATTCACCTTAATCGCGATATCCTGAATGGTGCCAACCGTACCTCTGATACCATCTCTACGTTTAGATGCCCGGAATACTCCACAGATTTCATCATCAGGAGTATTCAGGGATATTGCCAGTTCATGCAGGACATCGGCAGAATACTCTGATACGGCCCGTCGCACGGGTGCGGCATCCTGCGGTGCGAGAGAACGAATAAATGCCTCCAAAGGCATAGATACCGGTTCTTTCAAGAGCGAAAAGTTCTCAGGGGAGCGGCCGCGGAAGGTGATACTGCCGGTATCATTGTTGTAATCCCAACTTCCCAGACGTGCTACCTTCTGTACCTCAGAGAGTGCGAGACCCAGCGCTGCAAGTTCTTTTTCATTTTCTTGCTCTTCTGTCTGATCAATGACAATAACACCGATGAGAGGAGGGGAGCCTGAGCGGGGAATAGCGAAAAAGATAAACTGTAATATCTGGTCATGCTTCTCAGATTCTGTATGCCTGCGTTCAATCGAAAGGCATCCTTTCTTTAACACCTCGGGAAAAAGGGTAGTAATATCCTGCACCATATCCGCCGGAAATATATAATTCCCCTGCCCATCTGCAAATCTGCTTCTGCAGAAGAGCTCATCCATCTGAGTATTACAGTACTGAACCACACCGTCGAGGTCCAGCACACCGGCAGCAGAGGGAAAGTTCTCCATGAATGCCGCAAACGTATGCTGGATGTCATTTAACTTTCGACTCTGGGCAACACATTCCGTCATTTCAACTGCCGTTTGGATATACCCCGTGAACGAATCCCCTGGATTTCCCAGAAGACCAGTCCGAATTCGCCAGAACCGTCCCAGAGTGTCCTCCACAATGATATTTGCAGAAGCCTTTTTCAGAGAAGCAGGAATGAAATCCGAGAGGGGGCATGTATCATCCTCCCATAATACCCGTTTCCAGAAGGCATACACAGGAGCACCCTGCCGCATACCTGCCGACGAGAGTTCCTCTCTACCCACACGGTTTGCCCAGTGCACCCGGGCATCCGGGGAAAGGACAATGACTGCCTCATTCATGGAATCCAGGCATGACCAGTCAGGTGCCTTTCCATCAGTAGCACTTTTTAGATCAGAATTGGGAAGTTGGGTGATGCAGAAGGATGGGGATTGTCCCGGAATGCTGTGAAAAGACAAAACATATCCCCCAAAAGTAACTGATTTCTCACCTTCACTTTGGAAAATAATGGGCGTGGTTGAGAAGGCATACCCTTTCTCTCCCTCACAAACCAGATCACAGGCCTCTTCAATCTGCTCTCTGTCGTCTGGGGCCAAGGCCAGGCCATCCAGCCAGAAAGAAAACATGAGAGGGGTTCCGCCGCGACAAAAGGGAAACGTCTTGAGAAATGCCGCATCCGGGATCAACTCGCGGTGAAAAGAAACGTGGACAAAAGAACGAGACGCAAGATAATCACATCCCGTACATTCCCCAGTCTGGTAGATGGGTTCCCCACCCGCTCCCTCCTTAGTCATTATTAAATCCTCCGATCAATACCCAATTATTAGCCATTTTTGGTATGTTGGGCTATAAATCTTTTTCATTAAGGCATTTAATGAAAAAATATGATTTTACTGAAATTTAGGAGATAATCTGGGAGAGCACCCGCTGCATGTCAATCCAGATGATAAGACGCATCGAATTCGAGGAGGGATCATCTTTCATCTTGATGATGCCCTTCACATACTCCGTTACATCACTGGAGAGACCCTCTCCCAGTGCCTCGACATCCTTCTCGTCCACCTGCATCACGCTGCATACATCATCAACGATGATGCCAACATTGGATCCCTGTGCTACCTCTGGCATGAGGACAATGAACTTCTGTGTCTCAGATGCAACCGACTCAGGAAGACCAATAAGTTTGCTGAGGTTGATGATATTGGTGACCTCTCCCCTGAGATTGGTTACACCAGTGATGTAGTCAGGTGCCCGGGGAATAGGCGTAATTTTCATCATCTCGACGATCTCCCGGGCGATCTGGACATCAATTGCATAATATCCGTCGGCAATCCTAAATTCCACAACGTCAGTGAGCTTTGACATCCATTGCCCCCATTCACTCTGTCCGGAATACGCTTACGAGCGTCCGGAGTTTTTCGGTCATCCGCATCACTTCGTAGGTACCGCTGCCAACCTCTTCCGTTGAAGCCGCCACCTCCTCAGTCACCGCTGCGACATCATCAATGCGGGACATATTGTCCTTGGTGAGGGTCGTCGTCTCCTCCATCTTCTCCATCACCCGGTTTGTCGCACTTGCCTGATCATCTGTCGCACGGGCAATCTCACGAACACCCTCTGCTGCCTCTTGGGCGCCGGTGACAATCTGGTTTAAGGCCTCGATGGCCTGATGCACACTCTCAAGACTTGCCTGAATTTCCTTGTAGGCGGATTTCATGGAGACTGCTGTGGTATTGGAGTCACGCTGGATGCCTTCAATAAGCTCTTCGATAGAATCAGTCGCAGACTTTGACTCAGCAGCCAGATTTCTCACCTCACCTGCCACCACCGCAAAACCACGGCCGTGTTCACCCGCCCGTGCAGCCTCAATAGCTGCATTCAGGGCAAGGAGATTCGTCTGACTGGAGATATTATTGATGAGTTTGACGATCTTTGAGATCTCAGCCATCTTCTTATTGAGCTGCTCAATCTGGGTGACACTCTCTAGTGAGATCTTCTCAACTGCATTCATCTTCGTGTTGGCTTCTTTGCCAAGCCCTGATGCCTTGTTGCCTATCTGGGAGACACCGTTTGCCTGGGACATGACTTCCTGCGATGTGGAGGCAATCTCCTCGATAGATGCGGAGAGATCGGATATCTCGCGTGCAACGGACTCGACTGCTTCAAGCTGGCGACGGAATGCCTCAGATGACTTCTGAGTTGATACTGCCACATCTTCCATCGCTTTCCCAATCTCCTCAACACCGCGGGAGGCATCGGCCATGTTTGCGTCCACATTGTCAACGGCAGTCTTGACATCTTTGAGGGCGCTACCCACGTTGATGCCCACATTGTTGATGGCGGCCTTCAGTTTCAGGAAGTCGCCCTCCACCTGAATAGCATCGCTAAACCCTTTTGAGAAGTCCTTATCCGCATACCTCTTCAACACACGATACGACTCATTGAGAGGTTCCATGACCGTTTCAAGGACATTATTTAATCCCTTGGTGATGACCGCATAGACACCTTCAAACTGCTCAGGGTGTGCCCGCGCCTTACTATCACCTCCCTGCATTGCTTTCATGGTTCCAACGAAGTCCTCCACCATATCAGCAATGGCCTTTTGTGCTGCGGCAAGACTTGCATTCATATCTGAGAAACGGATACCCGCCTCAGCAGTATACTCGTCTGTTTCGCCCACCGTCAGATCAAAGCCACTGGTGTCGCCATGAGCGAGGTGTGTCAGGTTTGCTTCCTGCCGGCTAATCTCACGGTCAAGGAACAGTGAGAGCGACCGTTCAGGGGTGATATCCTGGTAGATGTAGTAGTTAACGTCGATATCACCGTCATCATCGAGAATAGGTGTCTGGAAGAGACGCAGGTATGACTTCTCACCGTTATCCCATCCGACCTCCATATCTGTGACAGCATTTTTCTTCGTCTCAAACGAGGCGTAGAAGTCATCACCGCCGACGATGTTGATATTAAAGTTCTGGAAAGTCTTTGTTATCAGTTTGTCGTAGCTGTCCCGCCAGATCTTCTGGTACTCCTGATTCAGATCGAGAAGGTGTTTATCAGAGGCCAACACCGAGATTCCCTGCGGGTTTTGCTGGAGGAAAGCATCGGCACGCCTTTGTAAATTTTTAAGGTCTTCCTGCTCCCCGATGAGTTCAGTCTGGTCCAGATAGATGTTGTAGACCACGCTGATACCTCCTTCTCCGTCAGAGATAGGTATCTGGTAGAGTTTCAGGTAGTTTTTGCTCCCATCTTCCCAGGTTATTAACAGATCGGTCTCTGATTTTTCCTTGGTTTCATAGGATGCTGACAGGTCGTCACCACCAAGAATAGTAAAATCAAAGTCAGAGAGTGACTTTCCCATCAGTACTTCGTATGAGTCGCGGAAGAGCTCACAGTAATGGTCATTAAGCATCAGACAGGCGCCATCTGCACTATATATGCCCATAGGATAGGGGTAGTTTGCAATAAACTCGTCAACTCCCCGGAGCATCTCCTGATACTCCGCAGACTTCTTCATATTTTCAATGGCCTTCTCAACGAGTCGGGCAAGGTTTTCTGTTTCTGAATCTACGGTCGCCTCACTGAGGGAAACCGTAAAGTCGCCATCGAGTGCACGTTTTAGCGCATCTTCAATAATTTGTACTGACATGGGAATCACTTAAATCACGTGTACCTGCATGAAACCTGGAACGGGCAAATATCCAATGGATCATACAGATATGGGATAATATATTTAACTTACCCGTTTATCCCTTAAATATCCTTTCATTAATACCATTCAGGAAAAGCCCGGAAAATTGATAGAATCCCCATAATTCCAGCTGAAACCACTCACCCGTCCAATAAAAGTCAGAACCTTTCTCGGGGAATAATCTGATATTGCATGCCAATAGCATGAGGGGTAAAAAAATGAAGAGGGAAAAAATCATTTCAGCGTTGCCGGTAAATATGATATCCAACGATTATTCCTGCGAGAATAACAAATATAAGCATCCATGCGCTTGAGAAATCCATCTGTTTTCCACCCTCATGAAAGGTAAAGTAAGATATCTCCCCGTTTTCTTCTGCAGCTACAAACCCATCACTGGTAGGAATAAATGCTCGGATGAAGCTGTCTCCAAACAATTGTATCCATTGCTTTTCACCCTCCAAAGATATGCCCATCACCAGATACTGCGGTTTGCCATTTACAAGGTCAGTGTCATAGCCCAGCAGATAATACCCGCCGTTGGGGGCCGCATCTGCATTGTATATCAGTTCCATTCGTTTGGGATAGGAAAATAATTGAACAACGTCGCCGGTTTCATTGAGAATGAGGACGACTGCCTCTTCTTCCATAGTAAGTGCAGAGGCGATATACCCCCCGCAGGGAAGGGGATTGATGTGTAGCACATATCCAATATTCTTTTCGCCATAGCGTTTTTCCCAGATTACGTTGCCATCCTCATTCAGGCACATCACCAGCCCCGCCGCATCTTCGGAGGTGATCACCGGCGTGGCATAACCAGCCACGATATATCCCCCATCTATTGTTTTTACTGACTGTATGCGTCCGAGACCAGCGCCTGAGGTATCCCGATAGGTCTTGTTCCAGAGAGGAATGCCATCTGCATCCAGACGATAAAGAGTCGCGTGCAGGTAGTTTGCGGCAGTAATAACTCCTCCTTGGGAGACAGCATCCACCGAAGATACTTCACCAAGAGGTACATGCCACGTCCACAGGGTTTCCCCGCTGGAGGTGACTCGGGCAAAGTCATGGGTATCGGTAAAGACCAGATAGGTGTTTCCTTCCTCCTGAATATATTGGATAACAGAGGCATTATTTACCGACACCGTCATATCTCCGGTGACCGTGCCATTTTTTGCCACAAACCATACTGCAGGGCCGTCCTTTCCAGCACCCGCAGCAGTAAACCCAGCGGTAGCAGGGGATTGAACGAAGGCCATTACCTTTGCATCATCATCGATGGTGACTGTCCAACTCAGATCCAGCGGCTGAATGGCCACAGCAACCCCGCAAACAAGGGACAGGATCATGCAGACCAGTAGTGTCAGTCTCATATACACGCTCATTATGAGAATGGTTGTCCGCCAGGGCTAATAGTATTC
>JAAYIO010000270.1 GCA_012523385.1 Methanomicrobiales archaeon | reverse complement strand
GTAGAATAATAATAATAATAATAAGGTTATTTTAAATAATTACCTTTCAATTTCTGATACAACCTTTAACCGAATGTGGGAATCAATTCCGGCCTATTTTCAGGGTTTTAATCAAATTAATCCTAAATATTGTCTGAATTGACCAAAAAATAGCATATCTCCAGGAAACATTTATATTATAGTAATATCTAAATGGAAGTTGTTCTTGGAGTTTAACGATGAATGATAAAAACCGTATTTCTGAGCAGTATACGGCAACACAGGGGAAGATAATCTCATATCTGGTGCAGGGTCTTACCGCGGGAAAACAGTACTTTAAATCCAAGTATATTGCAAAAGACTTGGGTTTGTCGCCAAAAGAAGTGGGCACAAATATGGCAATTCTTTCTGGTATCTGTGATGAACTTGATATATCCCGCTGGAGTTACTCGAACAGCACCACATGGCGTGTTCTTCCACGTTCTGCATAATTGTTTCATTATGCTCAGGCCACCGGCCTGAACCATCCTACCGTTTTATCCGCTGTTTTCTTTCGGTCCGGTCATTAACCAAAGCATTAACTTGATTCCGGGAAATTTCTTGTACATGGTTGAGAAAATCGTAGCCTTTGTATCCGATATAGAATACGTTGCAAATATCGATGAAAATAAAGACTGCCTTATGAATCAGAGCACCCAATCTGATGATGTCTCTGTTACTGAGGGCAATCCACTTGGTCTATGGTATAACATTGATGTGCCCAAGGGACACGGCTTGAAGGCCGGTGACAAAATACGGATCATTATTGAAAAGGCGTAAAGCGGTACCGTTAATGGAGGACTTTAGTCCCCCGGATACAATTTCTTTCAATAATCAGAACATTACACAGGTGTTGCACTTCGATGAAAATATCCCGATTTACCTATGGCACTCTCATCATTCTCTTTGCAGGTATCTGTATCTGCGGGTGCGTTACTGATGAAGAGGCATACTCTTCTGCACTGTCTCGCTATGAACAGGCAGAGGCGAGAATCAGTGAAATAAACTGGGACACCAGTCCGCCAGAACTGACGAACGCAAAACTTCAGGGTGCTGAAGTGGATCTAAACGAAGCTCTTGTGATAGTTGATGCCATTCAGCCTGACCCTGAATCCGTTAAACCCAGCGCTCCCTATGCACTCCGTGAACTGATCCTCGGAAAAGTGGCGTATGTCACTGCTGCCCGTGAAGTGTCATATGCACAAGCGCACATCCTGAATGCCCATGATGCAGCAGAACTCTACCAATATTCTGATTGGTACCTTGAATTGCATGCGGCTATGGAAAATCTTGCCCTTGCCGACAGTGCCCTCTTTCATTCTGATGCGAGGATGGAGAGCATAAATATGACCTTTATCCCTGCTAACATGCGCTCAGATATCGTTGAGACAAGAGCGCTGAATAGTAATTTTGGCGGGCTCATCATCTCTATGGAACGGTCTGTTGAACTGGCTCTTAAAGGGTAAAACTCTCACTTATTTTTCATGGTTTGCGTTCAGGAGTGTAGTGATTCGGCGGAGTGAGGGCTGAATCAGGGCGGCACCATACTGTGTCTTTGTCGTCTCCAGGGTCAAGGTATAGTCGTTTATATCCTGTGCACTTACCATGAAGTAGAATGACTTCCCGGATGCCTGTACGGTCATAATGGCGTGTTCATTATAGCGCATCTGGTTGCCGGTAAGGATGATGCCGTTTTCACCATCCACGAGTATCCATGTCAGTTGGGAACTTTCCGGTTTGACAGCGGCATTCATACTGGCATTTATCCGCCAGAATCCATATGGGATGGGGAACATCTCTGAAAATCCATTGCCCGGGCCGGTATACTCTGCAAACTGAATGGTTTCTTCGGTTTTCCAGATCTTAGTGTCCCTTGGGTCTGATGCACCAAAACGGGTCATATCAGCAGGAAATTCAGTGATGGGGTATCCTTTCCCACCGCTGATATATACGGTGTTTAGATCGGTATTTTTTGGAATATTCCATACCTGCGGTTTTGTGTGCATGAAATAAACGGGGAGTCCGCCCACATGGCTTTCATAGGACGAATCCGTATGGGTGTGCCCAAATATTGCGCCAATCCCAGGGATACTATCAATTCCCTGAGAAGCAATGGCGATAATGATCACAATAACGATTGCACCTGCAAAGGTGAGGATGTCTGCCCGTTTCACACCATAATCTTGTGTAGCCGTTTTGATAATGTTTTGTCTGTGTATCCAATGTACATGGAAATCTCAGAACGTGTATTTAAAATAATATCAGGCTAAAGATCTCCGTACCAATGGACCCGCAGGAATCACATACCTGGATACTCTTCTATCTGATATCATTCGTAGTATTACTGGTCTCTGTTTTTCTGACGTCAAAAGGGGTTCTCATGGGAATAGGCCTCACCATGGTCATTGTGGTAATTGGACTAAATCTTATGTTTGTGTTGGGTCAGGTAAAAGATTCGACAAAAAAGAAAGCTATTATGGAGAGAATTTCCCGTATTGAGGAAGTAGAACCCGAACCTTTAGACGAATTCGCAATACCGAAACGCTGATCAAACCCCTTTCTTACGATATACCTTTTGAATTGGATTGAATGGTTCGTAGAGTTGTTCTACATCTCGTCCCATATACTCTGTCTTTCCCATGACATAGTACCCGCCTTCTGCAAGCGCCGGCGCAAAAATTCGCGCAAGTTCGTCCTTCTGTTTTTCGGTGAAATAAATGGTCACATTCCTGCAGAGGATGATGTCAAGATAATTCGTCACCGCCTTTCCACTCATCAAATCATGCCAAGAGAACTTTATGAAATCCCTGAGATGGGGTTTTACCAGAAACGTTCCGTCCTGTTGTTCATCAAAATGCCTGCGCACCTGTGATTCTGAGAGATTCTCCAGAGCCTTTTTTAGATAAATGCCCGTTTCCGCCTTTTTGATGGCTTCTCTGTCGATGTCTGAAGCAAAGATTGTTACCTCCACATCCGGGTATAGAATTCGTGCTTCATACACCATCAGTGCAAGCGTGTATGGCTCTTCTCCGGTTGCGCACCCGGCACTCCAGATACGTATTTTCTTTTTCCTGCGCCGTATCTCCGGAATGATATCGCGTTTTATCAAATCAAATACTTCGGGGTCTCGCCAGAACTTCGTCACATTGATAGTGAGAGCATTCCGGAATGCTTCCTGTTCTGTAATGCTTGATAGGAGGAGGGAATTGTAATCAGTATAAGATTCAACCTTGCTGATGCGCATCCTTGACTGAATTCTCCTCTCAAGATAGTCCTGTTTATAGTTTTCGCACTGTATACTTAATTTTGATTCTATCGTCCGCAGGACGGACTGAAATCCTCTGGTGTCCATAGTGATATCATTCATCCTGTTCAAATCTGAACCGTTCTATCTGGGATTGCAGGCGTCCGGCCATGGTATCAAGTTCATGCACAACACTGCTTACCTCTTCGGCTGATGCGCTCAGTTCTTGTGCCAATGCTGCCATGTCCTCGTTGTTTCTCATGGTCTTTCGTGCCATCTGTGACACACGCTCCACTTTTTCCATCAGCCGGTTTGTGGCGTTCGCCTGATCTTCGGTGGCATGAGTTATCTCAATGACACCCTGTGCTGAGAGATTGACTACATCGACAATGGTGTTGATGGCATCAATGGATGCATTCACGCTGATTATACCACTGCGAATCTCACTATCTGCAGAACGCATCGATTCAGCGGTCCGTTCACTCTCATTCTGAATCGTGCCGATGAGTTCTTCGATGCTTACTGAAGCCTCTTTTGACTCCACGGCAAGGTGGCGTATTTCTCCTGCAACAACAGAGAATCCCCTGCCGTGCTCACCAGCCCGTGCTGCTTCAATTGCTGCATTGATGGCGAGCAGATTTGTCTGGTCGGCAATGTCTGCGATGATCCGGACAATCTTTCCGATTTTCTTCATCTGGTCATTCAGAGCCGTGATTTCCTTCATGCTTTGTTGTGATATTTCACCAACGAGTGCCATCTTTGCTGAAGCGTTCTTTCCAATCTCAGCACCCTTTGCCCCTTCTTCTGAGGAAAGTTCAGCCTGGCGCATCACTTCCTGAGAGGTACTTGCTATCTCCTCAATGGAGGCAGAAAGATTTGCCACTTCATAACTGACAGCTTCAATCTCCTCCTGGAGAGTACCCATATTTTCTGTTATTGTCTGGGTATCTGCTGCCATCTTTACATTGGCATTGCTTATCTCATCGCTGCTTGCCGTCAGTTCTTTTGCAGTGTGCCGGATGGTTTCAATGGTTTCAGCGACATTTTCCGTAATTGAACGGATAGAAGCAACTGAGTTATTGTAATGAATCTTCAGAACTTTCAAGGGGTCTTTTTCAGAAATAATTGCCTCTGCCCAGAGATTGCCTGATGAAAGTTCTTCCATCCGGTCGGTCAGATATCCTGTACTCTCTGAAAGAATCCTGGCCTCTTCCTTTATTTGTGTCACCATGCGGGTGATTTTTGCTTCTTTGTCCCTGATATCCGTGATGTCATTGTAGACAATGAAAATATGCGACAATGAACGGTCCTGACCGATGATTGGAATGCCGTACTGCTCCAGGATGTGCGTGCCTGAGGGGAGCTCAACGGTGACAATTCCATAACATGTTTTCTTTTTGCGGATAACCTGACCAAGCCCGTCACCTTCCTGGCTCAAAATTTTGAAATCACGGGCGTTCATCCCGATAAGTTTTTTGCGGGGAATACCGCTCATCTTGGCATATGCCTCATTTGTCACCTGTATGGCGAAATTACTGTCCATATACAGGATGGGCATGGGGTTCTCTTCGATCATCAGCTCGGAGCGTTTTCGCAGGGTTTCATTCTCTGCCATCCGTTCGCGGAGCTGCTTTGCTTCCCTGCGTTCCTCGGTGATGTCGTTATAGAAGATGTAAACTGATTCAATGGAACCGGCATCTTGCAGGATGGGGATGCCATATTGTTCCAGCACATAAGTTCCGGCAGGTAGTTGGATCTGAATTTCTGCTGAACTCAGCACTTTATTCTTCACAGTTTTTCCGATCCCGTCCCCTTTCTGGTCAATAAGAGTGAAGTCCCTAAGGTTCATCTTCCGGAGTTCTTCAAGTTTAATCCCGGATAATTTTTCATATGCCGGGTTTGCAGAGGTGATCTTCAATGAACTGTCGGTAATGAGAACCGGTATTGGATTTTTCATCACCAGTGCATGTATTTCGCGCTCTTTCTGCCTGAGGGCACGACTGATCTCATTACCCTTTGAACTGGCAGTTGCGACGGTTTTCAGTGCAGCGACCTGATTCTGCAGTTCCCGCTTCTCAACTTCAAGACCAGATACCTTGGTATTCAGATTGGAAGTTTTTTCCTCTGCTTTTATCCTTGCCTCTTCTGCTACTCGCATCTCTTCTTTGAGATGGATTAAATCCATATCTTTCTGGCTGAGATCTGCTTCATGCTGGTTTGTTTTCGTTGTATATTGTGCGGTGAGGTCTGCATAACGGTGGGTGAGGTCTTCAAACTGCAGACGGAGATGTGCTTGACCTTCCGATTCCGGTGATTCTGCCGCTGCCCTAATATGCAGTGCCGCTTCTTCCCTGAGCTCTGATATTTCATTGTTGAGTCGGCTAATTTCATCATCTTTCCCCTTAATCTCTGCTGCATGTTTTTCTTTTGTTACTGCAACTTGTGAAACGAGGTTTGCATGACGGTGGATGAGGTCTTCTAACTGCTGACTGAGGTGTGTGTATGCTTCAGGCTCTGGTGCATCTGCCACTGCCTCGGCGAGCAACGTTTTCTCTTTACTCAGTTCTGCTATTTCATGGGAGAGTCGGATGATCTCTTCATCTTTACCCTTAATTTCTGCTTCACGGAGTTCTTTTCCGGCCAGAACCTCTGCGGTGAGGTTTGCATGGCGGCGTGTGAGGTCGTCGAACTGCTGACTGAGGTGTGTGTATGCTTCAGGCTCTGGTGTATCCGCTGCTTTTCTCCTCAGTTCTGCGGCTTCGCTTCTGAGGGATTCTGTCTCCTCACTGAGGGCAGATAACTGCTCGGTGATGCGAATAACTTCCGCATCTTTCCTCTGAATCTCTGCAATAATCAGTTTTTTCTCTTCTTCAGACGCATCTAAATCTGTGGTTCCGGTCTCTTTGAGCTTTTCACTCAGGGACTCGGTAATACGCTCCTGGTTTTCGAGGTCTGCATGGAGGGCGTCAATCGTTTCCTTTAGTTCTGCTGTTTGTACAATCAGATGGTCAGAGGTTTCCCGTGTTCTCTGTAGTTCTCCCTCTGCTGCATCGCGCACTGCATTGAGAGCGGCGTTGATGGAAACTGCCATCTTTAGCTGTGCGGCATCAAGGTTTTCCGGGAATACCAATCCTGCTTTTGGATTTGAAATGATCGCCTCAAGTGCGGCACAGAGTCCTTCCCCTGTTTCCACTGCTGTGATGACCTCAACTGGTTCTTCTGCCCGGACGGTTTGCTTATGCACTCCGGTAAAAAGTGCTTTTCGTCCGGGCCTCTTTGGTTGTTCTAGCATGTGGATTTAGCTCCTCCGTTTCTTAACGTTCAGTTTTTCAATAGCAACCGCGATCTCCTTATATACAACGGCTGCCCTGCTATTTGGTGCGTAATCTGAAAGAGGCAGTCCCCGTTTTTGCGCTTCGTGAACTTTGATATCATAGGGTACAGTGAAAACGTTCGTGAAGGATTTTTCACAGAAGGTTAAAATCTCATCATGCTGCTGGCGGGAAGTTGTCTCATCATTTTTGAGCCCGAGAAGGCGGCGGAATCCGCGGAGGATCTCTTCACCCGGTGTCACTGCTTCTTGTATCATCCGTCCGCGGGTGATGATGGCGATCTCTGCTGAAACAGGCGTTCCTGTTATCTCTGCAATATCTGAGAATATCGTCTGTATTGCCTCAAAACCGGTTCGGGCAAAGATACCGTTGTCCAAAGTGATAATCACATGATCTGACGCGACAACTCCGTTAATCACGAACTGGCCCATGCTTGGGGGTGTGTCAATCAGGATGTAATCATATTTTCTGAGGATAGGTT
>JAAYIO010000028.1 GCA_012523385.1 Methanomicrobiales archaeon | reverse complement strand
GGTTTTCTTCATGGTCTGTCTCATCCTTGCCGTAGTATTGGGGTTTTATGGAGATTAATACCGTTACACACGGCATCCGAAATCCATGACTGAGCCGCTTTGTTTTTTCACCAGTTCATCTCATCCTCACCCTCCGAAAATGACCATTTGTGCCTTATATCAAGCCTTCTGAGATTATTGTGTCCGGATGATGAGATGATTTAATACGAGGTATTCCCATTACAGTCCATAGGAAGGAATCGGTAGAACATGTGGTCACAGGGTATCCATACCCGGTACGCATATTGATCCGTTTCTTCCGGGATGACCGGAGAGGTTGAACAGGTATGGGGGAGAAAGGTCTTGAATAAGGCGACATTTGCTGGCGGATGCTTCTGGTGCATGCAGCTGCCGTTTGAAAAGGTTGAGGGTGTCATAACAGCTGTGGCCGGGTATTCCGGAGGGACAAAGGAAGATGCAACGTACGAAAAGGTTTCTTCCGGAAAAACGGGACATGTCGAGGCAGTGCAGGTTACATATTCTCCTGAGCAGGTCTCATACCAAACACTACTGAATGTGTTCTGGACACAGATTGATCCAACCGATGTGACAGGCCAGTTCGCCGACAAGGGTTCGCAGTATCGGACTGCAGTCTTCTTCCACGATGAAGAGCAGAAAGAGGCGGCAGAACTCTCGAAGAAGGCCATAAACGATTCGGGAAAGTTTACGAAAGCCGTTGCACCGGTAATTTTGCCTTACACAACGTACTACACCGCCGAAGAATAACACCCGAGTTATGCAACGAAAAACCCCGGCGCATACGCGAGATACAAGAAATATTCCGGGCGTGAGGCGTTCATCGAGAGAACATGGGACAAAAAGAAAACTGTCACCGTCTATTCGACACCGCAATGTCATAACTGTCGGGAAATAAAGGCATATCTCCGCGAACAGAATGTGACATACGATGAGATTGACCTCACGATGGATGCAGAGGCAAGAGACCTTCTCATTGAAAAGACGGGGCGCATCGGTGCTCCTGTTGTCAGGATAGGCGATGACTATATCTTTGGGTTTGACCGGAACAAGATGGAACAGTTGCTGCAATAACCTCAGCAAAAAAGACGGGATTTTCCCGGCGAACCTTTCATGAACATGAATAATAACCCCTTACAAGAGATGAAGAGAACATGAGTAATACCATTCCCTATGAAATAACTGGTGCGAGAGGAGAAATTGAATTTAGGAGGTATCCTGCCGTGGTGCTGGCAACAGTTGCGAGTACCGGAGGTAACGACGGTTTCAATCTCCTCTTTGCCTATATTACCGGTAAAAATGCCGCCCAAAATAACATATCGATGACCTCTCCGGTGATCACGTCCCAACAGATTGCGATGACGTCACCCGTGGTTACCGATGCGGCGTCGATGTCATTTGTTATGCCACCGGGAAAAACCCGGGATGATATCCCTGACCCGCTGGACGACCGGGTACAGATCTCAACGGTGCCCGCTCGGGAGGTTGCGGTCATCCGTTTCTCTGGATATGCCCGGAAAGGCAAGGTTGCGGCAACAGAGGTGCGACTGCGGGAAGGACTCAAAAAAGCCGGGATTGAACCGCTGGGAGAATTGTTTCTGATGCGCTACAATCATCCGTGGACACTTGGCTTCCTGCGAAGAAATGAGGTAGGACTGGAGATCAAACGGTGAGATAAAGTCGGCCCGAAACGAAACAAAATCCCCTATAGCTATTCATTGCAATGGTTTCAAAAAGACCTGAATTCTGATGACGGGTCCGTGAAATACCGGGCTACAAAGACGATTAAGTAAGAAAAAATAAGTGATATTCAGCCGTTTTTCAGGGCCACAATATCTTTCACACCAACCAGTTTCCAGACTGCAGAACGTTCGCCGTCGATGATGTTTTCCACGGGTTCGTCAGGGTTGTACCCAATTGCAGAGAGTGCTCGTGGAGAGAGTTGGTGCCGTTTCATCATGGCCACGAACTGTTCTTTTACATGTCTTTTCAAATCCGGATTCGTCACTTCTTCTATCTTGCCCTGAAGGCTTACAAAGGTAAAAGACGAGAGATCGGGCATGTACTCTTCAATCTGGACGGATACCTGCGGATTTGCGGCAAAATAATCCATTTTTCTGCCGTATTTTGTGGAAAGGAAGTACAGGTATTTTTTGTCAAAGACGTACATGAACGGTGCGATATAGGGGTTATCACAGCCTGCAAATGCAATGCGGGATATGTACTGGCGTTCAATCAGGTCATCATATTCTGCCTTCGTCATTTTGGGAATCTTTAGCGGTTTCGTATCCATATTCTCACAAACTGATATTTGTCGTAGGGGTAATAAGGATGACGGCAAAAAATTAACGTATTTTCCCCTCATGTGATAAGATGTCCAATGTCCGTGGACGGGACGTTTTTTTAAAATGGAAGGGGTCAGAGGTTTTCTGTAAAGAATGCCACCATCTTCTGCCACGCATCCTCCAGAGCAAGTGAGGATTTGAAAGACTTGCCGCCGAAAATATGGGTTCCCGCTATCTCTGGTGCGGGGAGTCCGGGAAGGGTGGTAAGATGACCTGCCCCGCGGTATTTCAAGTGCGTCACCGGCATCCCTGCGGACTTTAAGGATGCTTCTATGGAATCCGCCATCTGGCTTGCAGGCCAGACTGCATCATCGGTCCCGGAGACCAAAAATACCGGTCCGTGAATATCTTCGACAGGAATTCGGGTTTTTTCCAATTTATCCGGATTCTTCTCCAGACCCCGTTCATGGATCCCGCGGAATGCAATTGGACGCCCGCTCATGAGCTTTAGCAAATCCATCCCTGAGTAATGCATCGGCATGAAGGGAAGCGGGTTCTTTTCTACAGTCCATGAACTCTTTGGAGCCCCTGCTTTTGGACTCTGCCAGACAACTGAGGACGGTGAGTATGCGGCCACCACACGCACCTGTTCGTTGCGGGAGGCAAGGAGTAAAGCCAGTTCTCCACCTTTGGAGGAGCCATAGATGCCCATCCGATTGGTATCCACTGCAGGATATGCCTCAAGATAGGCAACCGCATGGTCAAAGAATTCGAGTGGCACCAGACTAAGTTCTTCAGTGAGGGGTTTTTTTCCAAAGTAGGCAACAGAGAATGTGGCGATGTCGTGGGATGCCAGCAGTGCCGGGAGAGGTTCGGTGAACCCGCCTTCCAAACCACCGAGACAGATGACCACCGGAAACGGGCCTTCCCCTGTCGGGCAGAAGAGGGTGCCCTGCAAGGGGCCATCCCGGACCTCTTCCCGGATAGTATTCGTCTCGTTATAGACATGGAGTTTTAGACCACCCCGGGCTGAATCCCCGTTGGCTGCCCGGGCCTGTATTTCAATCCGCAATGGATTGATTGTGGTCTTTGCAAAGAGCGGTACAGGTTTATCCGGTTCATCAACCGGTCGCATGGAGTCAAAAATCTCCCACGGATCGATTTCGGTAAAACTCTTGCCTTTAGATTCTGTAGAGGTAATCTCCAGGCATCCCTGAGGGTTGAGAGTATAGGGAACTACTCCCCGCCAGAGTCTGCCATTGTCATCCGTTAACTCTGTGGTAATCGTCACTCTGGCGTGAGGTTTGAATCCCCGCAGACGAATGTCTGCTTTTTGATCAATCATCACGTTCCGGGAGGTGATTTCAATTCGTGGCCCCGGTATATCATGCGTTTCCTGGTTCATTGCTCTTCTTCTCTTTCGGGAATCCCTGATCTGAACTTGTATGGCAACGTAATAAAGGAATAGGGTGACGATGAGCGAAAATGAATGATATTATTTCTGTTTCAGGCTATTGGATGCAAAGACGTTCCTCCGGGAAAAGAAAAGCCCACCTCAAATGCCTCTGGGCTGATGATTTCTGTTTTAGCGACTGTGTAGTAACAATTAATTGGGGATAGAATGCTATTGAATACTACTGCACGGTTCATTCAGATATTTGGGTGATGGCGTCCGCCCCGGCACCGTGCCGAAACTGCCCTTTGTGCTGATGACGCCTACTACACGGAGGCATACAATTTAATGCAGATTTGGTTAATCGTTAGTATCGGTGGTTTTATTGGAGCAATTTTACGCTATCTCTTAGGTGGATTGTTTCAGGGCGGTATCGCGACCTTCCCGGTCGGAACACTCGGCGTAAATGTAATCGGGAGTTTCCTCCTTGGGTTTGTGATGTATCTCTCGGAGTATGGTGGTCTCTTTTCGGAAGAAACGCGAATATTCCTCACAATTGGGGTAATTGGTGCGTTCACGACCATGTCCACATTCAGCTATGAGTCATTTCGGATGCTTGAAAATAATGAATTCTTCTTCTTCGGAGCAAACCTGTTCATGATGATGCTCTTCACCCTGCTCGCTGTCTATGCAGGAAAGGTGTGTGCGGGGTATCTGGAGAGTGCGATATGAACCTCAACAAAAATACCGCCGCAGTGATGTTGCGGATCTATATCGGCGAGTCTGACCATTATGAGGGTAAACCTCTTTACCGTTATCTTGTAGAATTCTTTAAGAAAGAAGGGCTTTGCGGTGCCACGGTGCTGCGGGGTATTTCCGGATTCGGGGCGACAAGCCGTATCCACACCACCTCGATTCTCCGACTCTCAACCGATCTGCCGGTGATCGTGGAGGTCGTTGATTCACGGGAGAAGATCGAGATGATCAAGCCCCGGCTGGATGTGATAATCTCCGGGGGCCTGGTCACCGAACAGGAAGTCACTGTCTTGGTCTACCGGGGAAAGTGAAGTGGAATAAAGATGTGTTTCTGCCTATGTGCTGAATTTTGTGAATCCACGATGCCTGCCTTAATTGTGGATGTGAGATTGCTGACTACATCGCGGTAAATGGGCACGGGCGCTTCGCTCAGAAATATTGAATAATTATAACAAAGAAAAAAGAGGATTATTCTTTCCGGGCAAGAACAATGGCACCGAGTGCTGCCAGTCCAAAGAGCCCTGCAAGGGGGAAGGGGCTCTGTGTCGGCTGGGGGTTTACCGGGCCTGTCTTGAGGTCTGCAGAGATCTGGACAATTTCGCCCTTTGCCGGTTACTGGGTAATTTTTCCGGTGTATGTGGTGTATCCATTTTTCTCAACCTTGTAGGTGGTGTATGGAGTGCCGGTGGTGTAGACATTGACCATCAGAGTGCCGTCCTCTCCGGTTACACCCTTTAAGTCACTATCTAAGTAAACAGATGCGCCTTCAATGTCTGCATTTATCTGATAATATCCAATATCGCCGCCAATAGTTTCTGACACAGCCGCCGCCATGGTAACAAGAAGTGCGGCTGAAAGGAGAATGGTGATTACCTTACGAATCATAGCAGAGTTTTGCCCGCATAGGATGTTATACTTCATGTCCTGGTATGATCGTATTCTTTCCACACCGTGGTTACCGAAAAAATCCGATTATTGGGATTGGTTTTTCTGCTACATAAGGAGCATTTTTTTCAGCCTTTTTTTGGGCCCACCTCTCTCATTTTCTCTGCTGAATCAGGCAGGTGAATATGAAGAATTCCGCCCCGAGGACAATATGGATGCCCGCCATGATGGCAAACGTGAAGAGAAAGAGGGATGCCGTGGAGAACGCAGATGCACCTGCGCTCAGAAATGCAGTGATGTTCAGAGACTGAATAAGTCTTCCTGTTGCTGCCGCACAGAAGAGCGCTGCAACCACGGTAAGAATGCCTGCATCGGGTGCATATTCGGCCCGTTCTGCAAGGATGAAGATTGGTGAAAGGATGCATAAAGGCCCGGCAACGGCGAGAAAAATGCCCGTGAAAATGGATGTAGTTCCTGTGCTGATCACGTTTCCCATCATAGCAACAATGAGTGCTCCCGCTGAGGCACATCCGAGGGTTATACCTGCCTTCATCCATCCTTTGAAATGTACCCGGGAGAACGCTGCATAAAGTACGGCACCGATAACGGCCGCTGTCAGGCCTGGTATGAGGGCCCGAAAGATGATCAGACATGCAAGCGATGAAGCGGATATCATTACAGGATGGTCAGTGTGATATCACTTCAACTTTTTGTCGTGTGTACATTCCCTTTCCCCAAACCCGCACCTCATTCGGGTTTCTCGAGGAGATGTCCCTCATCTCTCTCCTCGAGGTGAGGCGTCTGTCTTGCCTGTAGGAATATAAGCAGTTCACATACCCCAATGCAAACGACCACGGCGAGACACGTGGTGATGAGTCCGTTGAGAAGTGATTGTATGACCGGATGAAGCCAGTTGATTGTCAACGACAGAGCCTTATCAAATCCCATTACTCCCAAAACTGAGCTGGTGCCCGCGGAGACAAAAAGTGCTGAAAATATCACCTTCGCTTTCATATAGGGACGGTATCGGGCAAATCCGGAGATGACGAGAACTCCTGATGCAAGAAAGAGCGGGTGAATCAAAAATCCGGTTGCAGTTGTCAGAAAAGATATCGGAACAAACGGTGCGGGGGGCATCTGAAGGCGGTAATATGTGGTAACTGCACATCCAGAGAGAAATACCACCGCCCCTGCTCCTTTGTGCTCAACGAAAATATAGCGGGAGGCATAGACGATGATTGTCCCTGTGATGCCAAACAAAAGGCCGAACACAAGAAAATACATCCCGTAGACAAGGTCCATACCGAGGACGTCGCCTTTCAGGCGCATAAATCTATTTCATGGAGGGGGTGCCCGCTATCTAACCTCGCCCTGCCGGGCGCTTCAGACGTTTATCCATACCCTTCTATCGCACTCTTTGGCCCACTGCCCACTGGGTGGTAAATGCACCCGCCGTTATTCGTCGCTGCGGTTGCTGTTGTGGATGATATGCTTTTTTGGGAGTTTTGGTCTGTTTAGGAATGAGCAGATCACGTTGCCGTGACGCAGGTATTTGGCACGATTCATCGCGCAGGCACATGAAGGCTACCGCAAGAAAATACCTCCTTCACGAATGCTCTGGTGGCGGTAAATTTCTGCCGTTTTAACCGATTCTGGGTATGAATATCTGAATTCTATTGTCCTCCTGTCATTACGCGGAAATATGTTCTGATGGGAATCTCTATTAACCCATAGGACCTTTATTGATCTGAGTTTATCTCATGAACGACAGAAACAATTACCGGGGCGGAAGCCGTGGTCAGGACAGCGGTCAGCGCTCCTTTGGTGGGCCCCGCGAAATGCATAAAGCAACATGCGCAGATTGCGGAAAGGAATGTGACGTTCCATTCAAGCCAACCGAAGGAAGGCCTGTTTATTGCAACGATTGCTTCCCAAAGCACAGAAAACCAAGATACTAATTCTTATTAGTATCACATTTTTATTCTTTCGTTTCTTCTGACAGCGATCTGTCTTTTGTATCTTGCTTTGTTTCCTGAATGGCACGTTCCGTTTGATCTGATTTGATCTGTTATGACTGGATGACTCCGTTGCCGTTATGTGTGTATCTACAGGCAAATAGACAGAAGCCCTTTTCCCCTTGCACGCAAGACAACAAGACTGACTGATTTTATGGCCGAAGACCTAAAGCAGATGATACAGGCGAAATGCCGAGGGATGGATATTCCTCTCTTAGGGATTGTCTCTGTCTCACGGTGGGAAGACCCGTCCCTGAATCCCGATATGCCGCAGGCTTTTTTCCCTCACTTCATTTGGCCTGAGGCAGAGTCCGTAGTGGTGATCGGTCTCCCTGTGCATCTCCCTGCCCTTGAGACGTCTCCATCGATCTGGTACCGTGAAGAGTACCGCACCATCAACACGCTCCTTGACCAGTATACCTACCGAATCGCAGAGTTTCTCAATCAGCACGGGTACCCGTCTGTCTCTATCCCCCGCGATGGGTATGGGCATGTGAGTGTGCTGGTACATAATCCGGTGGCCTTCTTCTCTCACCGCCATGCGGCATACCTTGCGGGGCTCGGCACCTTTGGCGTAAACAATATGCTCCTTACTCCCGCGTATGGGCCGCGTGTCCGGTTTGGATCGGTTCTCACTGCTGCGCCCCTTGCCTCCGACCCGATGATGGAGGGAATGCTTTGCACAAGGTGCATGCAGTGTGTCGAGCAATGCCCTGTGCAGGCGCTCAGCGCTGAGGATTATCCCGATGGATTGACGGATACAGCGACCTGCGCCGGATACAGCCTGCGTCTTAACGAACACTATCGCTCTCCCTGCGGCGTCTGCATCAAGGTTTGTCCGGTGGGTGAGGACAGGGTGCATTACCGCCGGGAGGATACCGGAATCTACCGGAATCGGACAGATGCAGAAGGCCTCCACCGTGCGTGGGAGCACGTTCGCCGGTATGGGGTGAAGTAATTTTTCCCTGCACTGTGCCCTCTTCCGAAGAAAACACTATTGCAAATCCGGTGCTAATAATAATGCATAGAGAGAAATTCGTCTGTCCTCTTTGGTGTCCCTCAGGTGTAATACAATATGAACTTCGCAACGCTCACTGAAACGGAAACTGCTGGCAAAACCGTACTCCTGCGTGTCGATTTTAACTCCCCGATAGATCCTGCCTCAAGTATCATTCTTGATGACAAACGGTTCCGGGAGCATGTGCCAACGGTGCAGGCGCTGGATGATGCTAAATGTGTCATCATCACCCACCAGTCCCGTCCCCAGAAAAAGGATTTCACTACGCTTGAAGTCCATGCCGCCCGGCTGGAGCGGCTTATTGGTCGTCAGGTTCACTATATCGATGACATATTCGGGCGATGTGCCCGTGAAACGGTGGCGGAGATGAATGCAGGCGACGTCCTGATGCTTGAAAATGTCCGGTTTAATGCTGAAGAGAATCTTAGGATGTCCGGTGAGGAGGCCCTCGGAACACATCTGGTGCGTAATCTCGCCGCTATGGGGGATATCTACGTGAATGATGCATTTGGCACTGCACACCGCTCGCAGCCAACCATCGTCGGTCTCCCACGAGCGATGCCTGCAGTGGCAGGACTCCTTATGGAAAAAGAGATTGCCACCCTTTCGCGGGTGCTCTCTGGGGCACCTGGTCCGGTGACCTTTGTCCTTGGCGGCACCAAGGTGGATGACTCCCTTGATGTGGCGATAAATGTCCTCTCCGGCGGCATTACCGACCGGGTTATTGCCGTCGGTGTGGTGGCTAATGTCTTTTTGAAGGCACAGGGCATCGGTATCGGGTCGCCGTCTGAAGAGCTTATCCGCAAACTTGGCTACCTCCCTGAGGTGGAGAAGGCCCGTGATATTCTCGCCAGATACGGGGATATGATTGTTCTGCCGGAGACCGTTGCGGTCCGTTCCGGTGCATCCCGCGCTGAGTGTCCGGTCACTGCTATCCCTGATCTGCCGGTTCTTGACTGCGGTCTCGAATCCATTGGGCCCATAACGGATCTCATCCGTGAATCGGGCACCGTGGTCTTAAACGGCCCTGCCGGTGTCTTTGAAGATCCGCTCTTTGCGATCGGTACCAATGAAATTCTGCGGGCTGCAGCATGTGCAAAATTCTCCGTGGTGGGAGGTGGTCACACCGCTGTGGTCATTGAATCAATGGGCATTGCTCAGAAGTTCTCCCATATCTCCACCGGTGGCGGCGCCTGCATTGAATTTCTGACAGGGAAGATGCTACCTGCGGTTGAGGCTCTTCAGGAGTCAAAAATCCGTTTCTGGTAGGTGTCTCAATCTCCCCGTGGATGGGGAATGGATGGAATGGGGCGTTTTTGCCTTATTTTTTCATACCGTATATTTTTCTGTTCTCTCGCGACCCCTGTTCTTTGCTCTGTGTTAGCATGTGACGCCTCTGGGCAGGACACAAAATGGCGGCATTTATGTTTCACCCTTTCAGAGTATGTATATCAGAATCGATCCGGTGCTTCATGAAAGACAATACAGGAACCAGAACAAAAATCTTACTCTGTGAAACTCCCGGGGGGGAGAAGATATACCGTGACAATACCAGCATCGTAGCAGTTCTGCCGCCAGGGCGAAGCGTGCTTTCCACCTCATGGCTGAATGGCGGGTACCGTGAAGACCTTGAGATGGTCTTCAACCATCAGTTAACGGGGGATTCCTGCTGTTCAAATGATCTTGAAGGAGGTTGTATCGATGCATGCCTGCGCCTTATGGCATCCTGTCTTGGTTTTGATCCCGACAAGTCGACGGGGATGCTCACCGGGGCAGATATGAAAAATGCCGTGGTTGCCACGCACACCTTCCGTGGACTCACCGTGACGGCGGTTGTAACCGGAGGGATTGAGGGGAATGGCGGACGTGCGGGTGACCCGGCTTCATTTTATGAGGATAACGGTGAATTTGGTGATCTCGCGGGAACCATAAACACGATGCTTTTTATTGGTGCCTCTCTTCCGCCGGAGACGATGGCACGGGTGGTGATGACGGCAACAGAAGCAAAGTCGTCCGTGCTTCAGGAGTTGATGGCGCCTTCGTGTTACTCAAAAGGTATTGCGACTGGTTCGGGTACAGATATGATTACCATCGTAAGTGATCGTAGCCATCCCCTCTGCCTCACCAACGCGGGCAAACATGCAAAATTGGGAGAGTTGATCGCCCGTTGTGTTAGGGAGGCGACCCGCGATGCATTGGCCCGTCAGACCTCTCTCTGCCCAGAGCATCAGCAAAACATGCTGGTTCGTCTTAGGCGGTATGGTATCGGGGAGCAAAAGTTTTGGGAGGTTGCCTCATCCCTTCCCGGTGTGCATGACCGAACATCATTTTTGGCCGCACTGCGGGAACGTGCTACGGATCCGGTGCTGGTTGCAGTAACCGCCGCTGTCCTTCACATTGCAGATGAGGTAACATGGGGGCTTCTGCCTGACAAAGCCGGGAGGGAAGCTGTCTGTTCGATGATGAAAGGGTTCTCTGCTGACATTGGTATCGATATGTCTGTTATTTCGGATGGTTTTTGCATCGGCAATGAATCTATGCCTGAAGAATGGGTTCGTTTTGTTGTCTGGTGGATCAGAAACTGTCTATAAGAAAGAATGGCCCAAGCACCACAGAAAGACCCCGTATTTCATGGGACTCATGCTTTTTTGAATTGGGAACTATTTGGTGATATTTTTATCCCGAAAAATGTCCGGCTTTGTTTTCCGGTTTTATAATAAAATAAAAAAATAGAGTTTTAAGTATTTCTGCCCGTTTATGCACTGTCATACAGGTTGCAGATGTACCGTCCACTGAAGATGGTGAGGACAGGAGATGCAGCAATCAAAAGTATCCATCCGAGAATTGGAATGACTGCCAGCATTCCCAGAATAAAGCCTATGATGCCCATTACAACAACCAATACGACGATTGCGAGGATGTAGTTGAACCAGCCAATTGCCTGGATCTTTTCCATGATCGCACTGAATGCAAATGCTTCGCCGAACTTTCCCATCCGTGCAAACCGAATAACGCCAATGTAGGCAAACAGTGCGCAGATGATGACAGCGACGAATACCACCGGGATGCCAATGAGCATGGCGCCGAGTCCAGCCAGACCTAATACATCAGAGCCTGACATCATTGCAATCATGGATCCTCCAAAGAAGATTGCTGCAAGAATGAGTACAGGGATCATCCATATGAGCATAATAATAAAATACAAAAGCCCGTCGATGAAAAGTTGCACATAGTCATCCAGCTCAGGTGCTGGTTTAATTCCCCGCAAGATCCGTACGACGTAACCACTTGTGATAAAGTTCACTATCGGGATGATACTGAATATTGCAAGCAGGATCCACCGAATCCATTTACCGACCAATGCTTCCTTTGTATATTCAAAGGATGAGCTAAGATTCTCTCCGATTTCCATAAGTTATCCTCCTTTTTCGGGATAAATAATTCTGTATTCTGAAAAGATATAATTCTATTGAAATAATATGTTTTTCCGCCTCATGGATGAATGAATAACCATTTACCGTGGGAAATATTATTCAGCTCTGCATTATAAAGAAATGGATGTTTTGTATGCCCGATGTCTTTTTGTTGGGATGGCGGTGTGACTAAAAAAGGGATTTTCTCTTCATTCAGGGTAAAAAACAGATTCTAATCACTTCTGGTCTCTTTGAAGTGTCCGGTAGTCATGTATGTGAATCCAGACGGGAGTGAGTGGCATCGTTTTAATGGTTTACTTAGACTGCTTCCTCAAAGCAGGTGATTGCCTGCTCACGTGGAATGGTTTTTTATTGGCATTATGGATTCCTCTCTGGTGAGTGGGGCAGTTTCGTGATCTATCTATGCATAGTAAATCATGTTACTTCCTTGTTCCTAAGGAAAAAGGATACGCAAAATTAACGCATAGAAAACCAATTCCAATATATGTCAAATAGTGGCGTAGATACTTACAGCTATCAGGGTTGGCTTAATTCCGATAGTTTTTGGAAACGGGCATTAGGGATTTTTGGTTATTATTTTGTTGGGTCTTTAGCTTTTTTTCTTGTAATAGCTTTTGCAATAATGGTACTGACGATCGTGTTTGCAGTTATTTCAGTATTTGTATTTGGTATGGCTGTAAGTTTGTAGATTTAAGGCATTTCGATGTTCTTGCTTGTCATTAGAGTGAATTCCCTTTTTATTTTGATGAGTGAGAGTAGGTGCCGATAAAGTTATACTGTATTGGATTGGTGTAGAAATTATCTGACAATTTATTGGGACTTTTTGAATATTATGGGGAGAGAAGATATGAGTCAGAAAACTTGATATTTTGGTCCGGTATTTTTCAAAACCTGATTTTTACTGCAATTAGCCAGGTCAAACTCTAAATAATCTGTGTTTAGACCGAAAATACTTCATGCATAGATATTTAGGGCGTAAACAAGTAATTCTCTCGAAACACCTTTTTTAATCTCAAGTCTCTGAGCTACTCGGTACTGAATGGGTGTGAATTTTTGCGCTCACTATCATAAACGTCGCACGGTCCGTTCATTGAAGGGGCTCAGGGGATAATCATGCGTCCTCATCCCAAACCGTGGGAAGCTTGAACATAGCATTCAGGTACTGAGAAAAAGTGTGAGATGATTGTCGGAACATTAAGAATTTCATGCCAATCAGCTACCCGAGATGGGGTTTATTGGATGTATAATTCCTCATGAATAATAACGAGTGCTCATCATTTAACCATTTAAGCGCTCAAAATGACTTACTAAAAATAAAAAAATAAGATGTGTCAGGCCGTTTATGCACTGTCGTACAGGTTGCAGATGTAGCGTGCCTGGAAGATGACAAAGAACGGCATGAGAACGAGCATGAGCAGCCATCCGATGATCGGGATGAGCATGAGGATAAAGGAGATGACTCCAATCACGATACCTACCACGATGAGCGCGATGATGTATTTAACCCAGCCGATTGCTTCAATCTTCTCATTGATTGCGCCGAATGCAAATGCCTCGCCGAATTTTTCCATCCGTGCAAACCGGACAATGCCAATGTAGGCAAACAGTCCACAGAGGAGGGCAACGATCAACATAATGAGAAGGCCGATGATCATTCCCGCAAAACTGCCGGATATGAAACCGACTATCATCGATACAATGAACACAGGAATCATCCATACGAATGCGATAATAAAATACATCAATCCGTCAATGAAAAGCTGTACATATTCTCCCAGCTCAGGTGCAGGCTTTATACCTCGCAGCACCCTGATGGCGTAGCCGAACAGAATAAAATTCACTATCGGGATGATGCCGATGATTGCAAGCAGGATCCACTTAACCCATTTTCCGACCAATGCTTCCTTTGCATACTCAAAGGATGCCCCCAGATTCTCTCCGATTTCCATAATAGTCCTCCTTTTTTGGATAAATAGCACTATAATTCCAAGATATATAACTCTATTGCAACAGTTATGGCTGTTCTTCGTTGTATTGATGAATGAACGGTCATTAGCTAATGAAAATAGCAATCGGCCCCGCATCATAATGAAATGGGGATTTAGCACGTTTTATGCCTTTAAAGTCGTAACTGGGGTGGTTTTAAAAAATTAAATTGCTTCTTTTTCAACAGAAGAGAACATATTCAGAGCATTTGCCGCCTCTTTGAAACGTCCGACGGCCATGTATGCAGCACCCAGACGGGCGCGTGCGGCTTCATCTGTCGGGTTTAATTTGATTGCCTTCTCAAAACAGGTGATCGCCTGTTCATATCGGCCCGTCTCTGCAAGGGCCCGCCCCTTGCCATACCATGCGACCGCCGTTTCGCCTCGGAGGGCGGTGAGCTGGTCAAACGCCTTTTCTGCGTCCTGATATTTTCCTGCAGAGGTAAGCGCGGCCCCTAGTGCAGCCCAGTAGGTGCTGTTCTTCCGGTCTATTTCAATCGCTGACTGAATGGCGGCAACTGCATCATCCATTCTTCCCATGCGTTCATAGAGTGTCCCTGCAAAGAATCGGGCATAAGCCATGTCCGGGTTTGCATTCCTGAATGCCTCTGCTGTCACAAGGGCACCTTTTAGATCACCTGCGGCGAGGGATGCCTCGCTTTGCAAGTACTTCAGCTCAGAACGGTCCGGTTCTGCTTTTGCCGCCTCTGAAAAGATCTGAGAGGCCCCTGCATAATCGCCTGCATGCATCATCGTGCTCCCGAGCCGCATCTGCATCTGGACGCTTCTGCCACCGGATGAGAACGCGGTCCGGTAAGCGGTGGCTGCCTCTTCATAACGGCCAAGCCGTTCAAGGGCAGATGCGCGGTGTTCCCATGCCTGATAGTTTTCGGGATCCATGGCGATGATCTGGTCCGTCACATCAGCGACTGCTTCATATTCTCCGGTGAAGAGCAGACATGCGGCAAGGGAGAGCCAGCTGTCGGTATCGTGGGGGTTCACGGCGAGCACCTCCCGGAATTCTGCGGCGGCGTCGCTGAATCGTCCTGCTTTTTCATAGGCATGGGCACGGAGGCGTTGTGCCGTAATATCGCCGGGCACAACCCGGAGATAGGCAGAGAATGCATCTGCTGCTTCTTCTGCCCGCCCTGTTGCAAGAAGGGCGGCTGCCCGCTCCCGGAGTGCTGGTGCATGATCCGGCTTCAGGCTAAGGGTCTTGGCAAAGGATATCAGTGCTTCATCCGTGTCTCCAAGGGCAAGCCCTATTCTTCCCGCTTCGTAATGCACCGCAGGGTCTGAGGGCCGGGTCTTTGCAGCGGATTTTAAACATTTTCGTGCATCTTCCATCATCCCTTTCCGCAGATAGGTTTGTCCGATAGCGATCCAGGCATCGGTATTTTCCGGATTGCGTTCCAGAGACCGCTGGAAGAAGAATATTGCCTCGTCATACTTACCGAGGGAGGCCAGAGACTCGCCAAGACGAAGCGATGCACCTGCCCGCCCGGGTTCAACCTCAACCACCTGAATATATACTTCGGCTGCCTCCTCAAGTTCGCCCGCCTTCTCAAGAAGTGCCGCTTTCTGGGCAAGCAGGCTCATATCTGCAGGTGCAATGGCACGGGCCTCTTCAATGACCTCCAGTGCCTCATGGTATTTGCCTAAGTACTCCAGGGCAGAGGCCATCTGACGCTTTACCACAAGATCCGTCCCCGTCCTTGCATCAACCGGTTCCAGTGTCTCAAGGGCCGCTTCATACTGGCCTGTCTCAATAAGGGCACTGCCCTTCAGGGCAAGGATGGCTGGATCATTCGGGTCCTCTTCGAGAATAGAGTCAAACATGGCAAGTGCCTTTGTGTGGTCCCCTGACATCTGATAGATAATTCCCAGTTTTCGGCGTGCATTCCGGTCTGTTATTCCTGCCTCAATGGCCGCGGCATAGAGTGCGGCAGCTTGTTTTGTGTTACCGGTGTGCATGCATGCATCTCCCAGCAGGATAACTGAGGTCCAGTCATTTGGTTCGGCGGTCGTTACGTGGGTTAGTACTTCAATTGCCCGTGCATAGTCCCCGATATTCATGAGCGCCTCGCCTTTCCGGCGCCATGCACTGAGGTCTTTTCTGTCTGCATCGATGAGGCGTGAGTACAAGGTAATGGCCTCACGTTCACGTCCAAGGTGCATCAGGGCATCTGCCTGCATGGAAGCAAGGGCGTTCATCCGTACATCTATCTCCACAGATCTGACACCTCTGTCCCGCTTTTCACTTGAAAATAGGCTAAGGTCCGCTTCGGTGCTGATCCATGAGACGGCCCCCTCACGTCGTTCATCGGTAACTTTTTTCAGGCTGGTATAAGCCTCATCATACCGGCCGAGGCTGGAAAGGCAGATGCCCCGGTGATACCACGCAAAACTGTTTGTCTGATCCACGCGCAGCATTGCCTCAAAGCAGTCGGCTGCCCGGCGGTAGTCACCGATATGCTCTAAAGAGGCACCCATCAGGTACCATGCCTGCAGGTTCTCAGGGTTTTTCTTTACCACTACCTCAAGGGATTGTGCACATTCACGGAAATCTCCCTTCCAGAAGAGAGAGGCAGCCCGGTAATATCCCGGCACCGGATTCTCCGGCATGATCATCGCGGCCTTTCGGTAGGCATCTGCTGCCTCACCAAACCGTCCGAGAGATTCACATAACCCGGCAAATCGCATTGCAACAGCCACTGCATCTCCGTCTGCCTCAAGAACCCGTGCGTAAACCTTTGCCGCCTCTTCTTTTTTGCCTACCCGTTCCAGAGCATCACCGGTAAGGGTGAGAAGTTCGCTATTGTCCGGGTCAAATTTCAGCACCTGAGTGAGGTAGGTAAGTGCGTCTGCTGCATTACCCGCCCGCAGGTGTAGTCGTGCCACCCGTTCGCGCAGAAAGCGGTCATCGGGGTCAATCCTGAGTGCCGTCTCAGCTGCCACTGCAGCATCAGTGTAATGGGCAAGGCGTTCGAGACAGTCCGCTTTTCTGACCCATCCGTTGAGTGCATCCGGCCGGTGTTTAGTGACAACGTCGTAGCATTTTACTGCCTCGGCATAACTGCCAGTCCGCATCAATGCTTCACCTAATGCCTCCCACCCGGTGATATCTTCAGGTTTTTTCTCAACACAGGCCCGGAATTCCAGTGCGGCCTGCTTCGATTGCCCAAGGTAAAAAAGTGCTTCCCCTCGCATATAGTGGATTGCCGGGTCATCAGATATCTCGAGAGCTTTGCCCAAGTCCCGGGCGGCCTCTTCATATCTGCCCTGGGTGAAGTGATTTTTTCCTTTTTCAATCCAGGGATTCTGATCTCCCTGTCCGAATAAATTATCAAAAAGTGCTATGACAGATTCCCCCGCTGTGATTGGTATAGTATCCTGCTGTGAAGTAAAATGTGTTTCTCTTCACATAAGATAAGTGTTGGACGGGTCAATCGATGCGGTATGTCAGGTGTTTCTGGTGGGACAGAGAAATCCGTATTTACCCTGTTAATGACAAAATCGAACATTAATACCTATTCAAAAGGGCAAAAGCTCTTCTGTATGGTTTTTTAAGAAAGGGGTTTGGGTCTGAAGGAAGGTCATTAATACTGTTATTGAAGCACTGAATCATCAGTTGCTTGTCCTATTTGGTGGCAGATAATCATATCCGGGTTCCTTCAGACGTTACTTGTCCCCCGGACATATCCTCCTCGGTTTCATTTGGGGGGTGTTTTTGAAGAGGTGAACAACGTTCAATACGGTCAGCCTCTATGTTGGGGGGTTGGAGGCCGGCCGGAAATCACTGAATGTTGTTATTATATATGTTTGGATGGATCATCGACACCGATGGGACAATGATCATTCCCCTTCCCTGCGTCAAATGGACATGACTCTGCCATTATCTATGTTAATCTTTAAACTATTTAACAATTCATTGATATTCCTAGTGGATTTGATGTGCACTAACGAATGGCGGTAATTTATTTGATATTGAAAAAGATATAATTCTCTGTAATGCTGCTTTTAGATGTAGAAACCGCTATTTTTTCCATTTTACGGGGGCGTGTGTATGACATCCGATGAAAACCCCGGGATGTCCCTTGAAAACATATTGATTGTGACCGGGGAGATGGATCATATGAATGAGCTTCTCAAACATAATGCACGCGAAAAATCCGGGTTAAGTGCACAGGAAATGATTGATACCGTGATCAACCCTCTCTTGGATGAACTGGAGGATTATATTCGTTCCGAGGTATCTGCTCCGCAGGACACTGATTTTCTTAAGACCGTAGTGCATGAGTGGATACGATCCAAGTTGAATGACTAATTATTAAAAATTGTAAAAAACCAGAATATATTTTTGAATTCGTGAATAGTAATTGAAATCCTCCTAATTTTCTATTCTAACGGTTTTTGTTTAGTGATTTGTGAAATAGCTGTATATTCGAGCTTATATCTATCCCAGGCAGACCGTATTCTGGCATATGTATATATATGGAATCTACCCATAAGGACTCTTGTGGTCGAAAGACCTTAGAGAAGGTGAAGAAAAATGAAAGAATTCTATGAAAAAATGATTAATGAGGCCATGGGTGTTCAGTGGGCCGACATTAATGTCCTCAAAGAGAAGCGTGGAACAAAATTCAAAGTGACGGATGGACAGCCGTATGTGGATGCCGTCAATAAGATGACGGTTGCTGATAACCAGTCGAAGGCTGTCATCGACCTGCACGTGCAGTCGGTGAATTCCCACTATGAATCAATGAAGGCCATCACGAACTATGTGCGTCCGGAAGATGACCCCTTTGTTGAGCATTACCAGACTCCGGTGGTGCTTGAGGTTCTCCGTGAACAGGACGAGAAATTCAACAAGAGTATGGAGACGTTCATCGCACAGATTGGCAAAATGAACGCGATGATAGGTCTTGAGTCCGCCCGCCGATATGCCGGATTCTACGGGCCAACCTGTGTGGTCGACTTTGCGATGATTCCCGGTTCCACGAGCAACGTGGTAAACCAGGTTCTCAAGAAGACTGACATTCCCGAAGATCACAAAAAGACACTCCTTGCAGCCAAGTCGTGGGGAATGAACACCTCATATGGTGTGGGGGAGGTCTTTGCGCAGTCCGTTGAGGGCGGTGCCACCCTTGCTGAGGGAGTC